>JBJMTY010000246.1:0-8810 GCA_045811445.1 Allosphingosinicella sp.
CACTCTAAACCAACAAGAAGATCATCACAAATTCCAGATCACGCAAATCGCGCATCGTCTCGACGATCTCGTCGTCGGTCTCGCCGAGGCCCACCATCAATCCTGACTTGGTGGGCACGTCGGGAAAGCGCTTCTTGAATTGGGCGAGCAGCGAAAGCGAATGCGCGTAATCGGAGCCCGGCCGCGCTTCGCGGTAGAGTCTCGGCACGGTCTCGAGGTTGTGATTCATGACGTCGGGCGGCGCCGCCTCGATGATCGATAGCGCGCGATCCAGACGCCCGCGGAAATCCGGCACCAGAACCTCGATCTGCGTCTGCGGCGAGCGCGAGCGCACGGCGCGGATGCAATCGACGAAATGCTGCGCACCGCCGTCGCGCAGATCGTCGCGATCGACGCTCGTGATGACCACGTACGAGAGCTCGAGCGCCGCAATCGTGCGCGCGAGGTTATCGGGCTCGGCGACGTCCAGCGGCAGCGGCCGCCCGTGTCCAACGTCGCAGAAGGGACACCGGCGCGTGCAGATGTCGCCCATGATCATGAACGTGGCGGTGCCCTTGCTGAAGCACTCGCCGATGTTCGGGCACGACGCTTCCTCGCACACCGTGTGCAGGCTGTTCTCGCGGAGGATGCGCTTGATCTCGGCGAACCGCGGCGACGACGGCGCGCGCGCGCGGATCCACGCCGGCTTCGGCAGGCGCTCCGCCGCCACGACCGCAATGCCGTGCTTCGCAAAAAGGCGCGCGGTCTTCGCTTCGCCCTTCTGCTTGTCGCCCGGAATCGGGATCGCCCGCCAGGCCTGGGTCGGCACCCGCGAATAGACGCCGTTCACTTTCCTGGGCAATTGGTTGACCGCGCAGATCGGGCAGTCCGCATTGCTGAACGAAGCGCTGAGCTTGGGATGGGCGACCGGGTCGACGTCGAGATTGTCGGTCTGCTCGAACGTCGCCCAGATCCATTGCGGGGAGGTCGCGCTCTTGTGGCCGATATGCAGGCCGACCAGGCCGACGGTGACGCGGCGCTGCACCGGCTTGCCGTCGCTCCCCTGGTCCCACACGATGGCCGGGGTGGTGTAGAAGCGGCTCGGATCGTCGCCCTTGCCCATGATCCGCCATGCGAACTTCAGCTCCCAGCTGCCGCTCCACTCCGCGCCGGGCGTGCCGCTCGGCATGTTCACCTTCTGCCCGGCGCCGGTGAAGGCGACCTGGCCGTTGATGTTGTAGAGTCCGTTCTGGCAGAGATAGGAGACTTCGTTCGGGTCGATCGCGATCTCGTAGAAGACGAACTCGCCGTTGCGGTCGATCAGCGGCCCGGAAAAGGCCTGGTCGATCTCGTTCAGATTGGCCGCGTTGAGCTCGCCGACCGCGGAGACGACGCCGAGGCGGCGCAGCGGACGGCCCGGCGCCTCGGCGGCGAGCGACGCGCCCTTGTTGGTGCTGGTGAGCTGGAAAGGCGGCAGGCCGCGGCTGACCGGCAAATTGGCGTCGGCCGGCGACGCCATCATCGCCTTCGCGCCGGGGCGGGACGGTCCGCAGGCCGTCGGCCGCGCGCCGTCGACGCGGAAGACGTCGCTCGACACCGGCCACGAATTCCAGCGCGGCGCGCCGAAGGCGGTCGCCGAGAATTGCGGCGCCGCGCGGCCGCCCGCATCGGTCGGCCAGTTGACCGCCACGAACATCTGCCAGGCGTAGAGGTCGAACTCGCGCTGGACGAGCGGGAAGTCCCCCGATGCCTCCAGCTTGCTCTTGAGGGTCGTATCGACGTCGCCCGGCATTTGCGGCGTCAAATTGGCGGCGAAATGGGGGAAGGCGGCGAGATAGGCCGGCATCGCCGGCCCCTGCGCCCGCATCTGCGTAGCCGCGCCGGCGAGGCCCAGCGCCGCGACGGCGCCGAGCGCGAACGACTTCCTGGCGATCGATATGGTCATCAGCTTGCCCCCCTTGCTGATTGGTGACGGTCTTGAAGCTTGGCCGGCCGGTTCTCCGCAAGCGCTGGATCGGCCCAGTAACGAAGCCCGCCTCCGCAACGTGAGCGCAAATGAACGGATAGTCAAAAGCCGATTAGCGCAATTCGACGCCTCGAATTCGCCCTTTCCGGAGTGCGTTTCATCCGATCAGGCCGACCAGCGTTTCCGTATCGACCGGCGGCGCGCAGAGAAAACCCTGGAACAATGTGCAGCCCTCGCGGGCGAGAAGCGTGAGCTGCGCTTCGGTTTCGACCCCTTCGGCGATGACTTCGAGGCCGAGCGAGCGGGCCATGTCGATGACGCTCCTCACCACCACCTGGTCGCGCGGGCTGCCTTCGATGTCCTCGACCAGGCGCTTGTCGATCTTGAGATAATCGAGCGGCAGCGCCTTCAAGTAAGCGAGGCTCGAATAGCCGGTGCCGAAATCGTCGATCGCAACCCGCAAATGCCCCTGGCGCAGGCCGGCGAGAAGATTGGCGGCGGCGCCGAGATCCTCGATCAGGCCGCTCTCGGTGACTTCGACCGTCAGCCGCGCCGGCTCGAAGCCGCTTTCGGCGACGAGCGCGAGAAATTGCGCGGCGAAGCCCGGCCGGACGATGTCGGCCGCGGTGATGTTGACCGAGAGGCGCAGGCGCGAGAGCGGCTCGGGCCAGGCGGCCGCGGCCGCGATCGCCTTGCGCTGGACGTGGTCGGAGAGCTGGGCGAGATAGTCCGAGCGCTCGGCGACGCTGAACAGGGTGCCGGCACCGAGCTCGCCGAGCCGGGGGTGGCGCCAGCGGGCGAGCGCCTCGACCCCGACGATGCGGCGGTTCGCCACCGACACTTGCGGCTGGAACAATATCTCGATCTCGTCGCGGTCGAGGGCGCGGCGCAGGTCGATCTCGAGCCGGTCCTCGCGGGCGCTGTCGCTGGCCGCGCCGGCGTCGAGCACCCGCACCGGGCCGCTCTCCCCGGTCTTGGCTTCGGCCAGCGCGGCGCTGGCGCGGCGCAGCAAGGCGGCGGCGTCGTCGCCCGCCTCGGCGGCCGCGACGCCGGCCCGGCTGCCGAGCGTGATGACATGGTCGCCCGACATGAACGGCCGTCCGATCGCCTCGACGAGCTGCCCAGCGAGGAAGCGTCCCTCGGCGAGCGCGGCGGGCGCGGCGAGCAGGATGGCGAACTCCGCGCCGGCGATCCGCGCCACCAGCCGGCGGCGCCCGTCGGCCTCGACGCAGCGCTCGATCCGCCGCGCCGCCGCCTGCAGCACCGCGTCGCCGGTGGCACGGCCGAAGGCGGCGTTGATCGCGTCGAAGCGGCTGACGGCGAGCAGGATGGCGACGGCCGCCGGCGCCCCTCCCCCCGCCTCGGCAAGCCGCGCCTCGATCCAGGCGCGGGCGGCGCGGCCGTCGCGCACGCCCGTCATCGCATCGCGCGTGTTGAAGGCGCCGGCCTCGATCGGCAGGATCGCCTCGGTCCGGCCGACGACGGACTCCGCATCGACCCGCAATTGGTGGGCGAGGCGCGCGCCGTCGGTCTCGCCGTCCGAATGGGCGAAGGCGGTCGCCTCGCCGGTGGCGAGCAGCCGGTCGACCGCGCCGCGGGCGGCGCGGCGGCCGTCCGCGTCGAGCTTCCTGAACAGCTCCATCAGGCTGATCCTTTGGCCCGCTTCGTCGCCCAGCCCGGCCCGGCGCGCGAGGGCCGGGCTCAGCTCGACGGTCTGCGAACCGGGCCGCCAGGTCCAGGACGCGCCGCCTTCCTCCTCGCGGCGGCGCGCGCTACGCCGCCCACCGGCGCGCTCGGCGCCGCGCTGGGCGAAGCGCAAGGCGTGGAGCAGCTGGGTTTCGGTGAACGGGCTGACCAGGAAATGCGTCGCGCCATCGACGAAAAGGGCGTCGAGCGCGGGTTCGTCGGTGCGGGAGAGGAGGACGAGCAAGGCGGCCGCATTGGCCTCGACCGGATCGGCGAGGGCGCGCACCGCTTCGCGCCCTTCGGCGAGCGCGCCGCGGGCGTCGACCAGGGCGACCTGCGCGCCCGAGGCGACGAAGCGCGCTTCGGCATTGTCGCTGCGCCGCGCCGCGATCGCCTGCCATCCGCCGCGCTCGACGAGCTGGGTGAGCTCGTCGCGGTGACGGAAGGACAGAACGAATAAGGGTGCCGCCCCGCTCTCCGCGGCCATGGCCTTGCCTCCAATGCGCGGCGTCTCGATCCCCATCAGCCTAGTGTGGCGCACGAGGCTCAACAATCTGTTTAGACGCGCCGTGCCGCGGCGGGACGCGCATTCGCCCTTGCGGCGCGGCGCTTATGGTGCTGGACATAGCGGCTATGGCCCTCGCTTATCCCGATCCCGCTGGCTCGAACGCCATCGCCGCCGCCATGGCCTGGCTGCAGGGGACCTTCCTCGGCAGCGTCGCGACCTCGATCGCGGTCATCGCCGTCGCCGCGGTGGGCTTTCGCATGCTGACCGGGCGGGTCCATTGGCGCTACGGCGCTACGGTGCTGATGGGCTGCTTCATCCTGTTCGGCGCCTCGGCCATCCCGGCTGGCCTGCGCGCGGCGATGGAAGGCGGGGCGGCGCCCGCGATCGTCGCGCCGCCGCCCGTCGTCCCGCCTCCCGTCGTCGTCGCGCCCGCCGCGCCGCCCACGAACGCCGATCCCTTTGCCGGGGCGGCGGTACCGGCCCGCTAGCTTGCCGGGGCCTCGCCCCTTCCCTACCACAGGCCCATGACGGCGAACGCGGACAGGCCGACGGCGCTCCTCGCCTCCACCGCCGAGGCGGCGCAAGCGGCGGAAGCGATGCTGCGCGAGGCCTATGATTTCGTGCCGATCGAGGACGCCGAGCAGATCGTCGCCCTCGGCGGCGACGGATTCCTGCTCCAGACCCTGCACGAGATGCTGGCCCGCGGCCGCACATGCCCGGTCTTCGGCATGAATCGGGGCACGGTCGGCTTCCTGATGAACGAATGGCGGATCGACGCCTTGCGCGAGCGGCTCGACCGCGCCCGCGCCTTCAAGGTCGCGCCGCTGAGGATGGAGGCCGAGACGGTCGATGGGAAGACCATCGTCCATCCCGCGATCAACGAGGTGTCGCTGCTGCGCGAGACGCGCCAGACCGCCTGGATCGAGATATGCGTGTCGGGCCGGGTCGTCCTCGACCAATTGATCTGCGACGGCGTGCTGGTGGCGACGCCGGCCGGCTCGACCGCCTACAACCTCTCCGCGCAGGGGCCGATCCTGCCGCTCGGCGCCAACCTCGTCGCCTTGACTCCGATCAGCCCGTTCCGCCCCCGCCGCTGGCGCGGGGCGCTGATCCCGGACGAGCTCACCATATTGCTGAGGATCCTCGATCCGGTGAAGCGGCCGGTCTCGGCCGTCGCCGACCAGCTCGAGGTGCGCGACGTGCGCACGGTGCGGGTCAGCGTCGACCGCGGCCTCGAGCTGACCCTCTTGTTCGACGCCGAGCACGCGCTCGACGAGCGCATCACGATGGAGCAGTTCACGGCCTGAACCGGCTTGCCAGCCGAAGAATCCCGCTGCTATAGGCGCCGCTCGCCGAAAGGCTGCTCCCCGGTAGCTCAGCGGTAGAGCAACCGGCTGTTAACCGGTTGGCCGATGGTTCGAATCCGTCCCGGGGAGCCACTCTTTATTCCCAGACATTCCCAAGCGTTCCTAAAAGCGCTTGGAATGTCGCGGCTTCAGCGGCTATCCTGCTCCCGGAAGTTCCCGGGCTTTCCCCGGCGATCCCGCGCACGAAGGGGGCATTTTGGGGGCATGGCCTGACAGCGCTGGGGGCACCGGATGCTGACGGAGCTGCGCTGCCGGTCGGCGAAGCCCGCCTCGAAGCCGTACAAGCTGGGCGACTCCAAGGGCCTCTACCTCTACGTCTCCACCACCGGCCACCGCTCCTGGCGCTGGAAATATCGCGTCGATCGCAAGGAAAAGCGGCTGACCTTCGGCCCCTATCCGGATGTGTCGCTGAAGCAGGCGCGCGAGCTGCGGGACGAGGCGGCGCGAATCCTGCGCGCCGGCCGGGACCCGGGCAAGGAGCGCAGGCGCGCGCCGGCGGCGGAGGAGAATTGCCTCGAGGCGGTCGCGCGGCGCTGGCACGCGCGGCAGAAGGCGCTGTGGAGCGCCAGATATGCGCGGCTGGTGCTGAGGCGGCTGGCGGCGGACGTCTTCCCGGCGATCGGCAGCAAGCCGATCGGGGACGTGACGGCGCGGGACGTGCGCGATCTGCTCGATGTGGTGCAGGGCCGCGGCGCGATCGAAGCCGCGCACCGGATCCGGGCGGACATATCGGCGATCTACGATTCGGCGATCGGCGAGGGCCTGGTGGACAACGACCCGGCGGCCGGGCGGCAGAAGGCGCTGGCGCCGGTGCGCAAGAGCAGGCGGGCGGCGATGTTGAAGCTGGAGCGCGCGCGCGCCTTCCTGCGCGCCGCCGAGGCGCTGCCGGCGCACCCGTCGACCAGACTCGCCTCGCGGCTGCTGGCGATCACGGCCGTCCGGCCGGGGGTGGTGCGCTTCACGCCCAGGGCGGGCGAGTTCGAGTGGGGGATGCTCGAAGGAGAGGCGCCGCTCTGGCGCATACCGCCGGAGCGGATGAAGCTCGACGTCGAGCAGAAGGAGGACGATGCCTTCGAGTTCCTCGTGCCCCTGCCCTGGCAGGCGCTGGACGTGATCCGTGCCGCCGCGGCCTTTGCCGGCGGTTCGCCGTGGCTGTTTCCGAGCCAGCAATTCTGGCGCCGGCCGATGAGCGAGAACGCGCTCAGCAGCTTCTATCGCCGCGTGCCGCCGGAGCTCGGCCGGCACGTCCCGCACGGATGGCGATCGTCCTTCTCGACGATCATGAACGAACGCGCCGTCGAACAGGAACGCCCTGGCGACCGGCCGATCATCGACCTGATGCTCGCGCACAAGCCCCAGGGGGTAGAGGCGGCCTACAACCGCGCGGCCTATATGGGCCGGCGGCGGGAGCTGGCCCAGGAGTGGGCCGATATGTTGCTGGAGGGGTTCCCGCCGGCCGAGCATCTGCTCGAGGGGCCGCGCAAGTAGCGGCCGCGGGAGGCCGGCCGTGACCGGCCCGGGGGGGGGCGCCATCCTGGCGCACGAGCCGATGGCTCGCCGCACGTTCCAGCCGGTCAGGCGGAACAGCTACAATGTCGGGGAGCGGGAGCGGCACCTGTGGCGCCCGGTCGACCGCAAGGAGATCAATGCCCGCATCCAGGCGGCCGAGCATTTCGACCGCGAGCGCAAGGCCGCCGGCCGGCGCAACGGCGCGCTGGGCCATGTCGGCATCGAGGTGCTGGCGGCGCTCTATCGCATCGTCGACTATAATAGCGGCCGGCTCGAGCCGTCGATCGACTGGATATGCACGACCATCCGGCGATCGCGCGCCGCCGTGGTGCGAGCGCTCGCGCGTCTCCGCTTCCACGGATTCATCAGCTGGATCCGGCGGACCGAGCCCACCGGCATCGAGGGCGCCGGCCCGCAGGTGCGGCAGATCCCCAACGCCTACGTGTTCGGCCTGCCGGCCGACCTCCTCGCCTATGTGGCAAGGAAGCTCGGCCGCAAGCCCAAGGACGCGGTCGAGGCGGAGACGCGGCTGGCCGAGGCGCGGAGCGACTGGCTGCGCAGCTGGGGTGGCCGGAGCCTCCACCGGGCGATAGCCCCTCCCTTGCCGCAGAAGACGCTCGAGGCGTTCGATCGCATGCGTCGGGATCGAAGTGGCGCGAGTTCACCGGGCGGCCAGAATCCGGCCGTGGGAGAAAAAGAATAAGCGGACGCGCTGCGCGCGGCGCAATTTGATGGGCTGGAGCGGGCCCGAAAGCCCGAAACACCGACCCCGCCTAACCCGGGACCATCTCAGAACCGCCGGCCAAGGCCGGCGGAGGGCTCGCCGTGGGGAGCCCGCGACTTTTCGCGGCGCCAGAATGTCGAGCTCAGCGCCCTCGATCGGCCTCGGCTGCGACGAGGTCGATGAAAAAGGGGGGTTGAGCCCCCGTCCCGCATGGTTGTGACCGTATCTTTCAACGGGGGAGTGACAGGACTTGCCGCCACCTGCTCCCTTCGCTGCATTTAAAGCGACGCTCTACGCTCTGAGCTACACTCTCATCCAACCATGCCGCCGGGCGCCGCCGCTAGTGCGCGCCACGTCACTCCCCGTCAAGAAGGTCCGCCCATTCCTGGAGCAGCTCGCGGCGCCGGCCGAGATGCTCGGCGCGGTTGTAGGCCGCCTCGACCTTGTCCTTGGGCGTGTGCGCCAGCACCAGGTCGATGACGGCGCGATCGGCGCGGTGCCGCTCGTTCATGATCGTCGAGAAGGCCGCGCGCCAGCCGTGCGGGACGTGCCGGCCGCGCAGCCCGGCGCGGCGATAGAGATCGCCGAGCGCGTTCTTGCTCATCGGCCGCCGCCGGTCGCGCGCGTTGGGGAAGATCAGCGCGCCGGAAACGCCGGCGGCGCGGATCTCGCGCAGTAGCGCCACCGCCTGGCGCGAGAGCGCGACGACGTGCTCGAATGCCTGGTCCTGCTTGCGGGCGCGGACCAGCTTCATCCGCGCCGGCGGCACCCGCCAGACCGCCGCCTCGGCCGCGCCGGCTTCCCAGTCGATCCCCTCGATCTCCGCCCAGGCGGCGCCGCGGACCACCGCCGGCCGGACCATGGTCAGCGCCAGCAGCCGCGAGGCCAGTTTGGCCGGTGCCTCGCCGGTCGCGGCCTCGATCGCGGCCAGCGCCTTGCGGGCGAGGTCGAGCCTCACCGCCGCCGGCCGGCGGCGCCGCGCCGGCGCGCCGCGCTTCAGCGCCTTGGCGACCATCGCGGCCGGATTGGCGTCGACCAGGCCTTCGTAGAGGCCGTGGTCGAACACGGCGG
>JBJMTY010000247.1:0-4831 GCA_045811445.1 Allosphingosinicella sp.
ACATAGCCGAAGCTGATCCCCATGCAGCCGAGGCCGATGGCGGAGACGTGGAGGCCGGAGCGGCCGAGTTCGCGTTCTTGCACTGGTTTTCTCCCATGATTCAGCTGTGGGCCACGACCCGCGCTCGACGAGCGCCGCGAACGACGACGGCCATGGTCATTCGTCTTCGGGCCCGGCGAGATATTCCTCGTCGCTGACATGCTCCATCCAGGTGACCGGCGAGCCGTTCAGCGATTCCTGGATGGCGATGTGGGTCATTGCGGTGGTGGGCGTGGCGCCGTGCCAGTGCCTGTGGCCGGGCGGGCACCAGACGACGTCGCCGGCGCGGATCTCCACGATCTCCCCGCCCTCGCATTGGGTCCAGCCGGCGCCGGCGGTGACGATCAGGGTCTGACCGAGCGGATGGGTGTGCCAGGCGGTGCGGGCGCCCGGCTCGAACGTGACGCTGGCGCAGGACACGCGCGACGGCTCCGGCGCCGCGTTGAGCGGGTCGATCCGGACATGGCCGGTGAACCAGTCCGCGGGCCCCTTCTGCGAAGCCTGCGATCCGGCGCGTTTAAGTTCCATCTTCGCCTCCTTGAGCCTTGGCGGTGATGTAGGCGGGCGCGGGGCTTGCGAGTAGCTGCGGCAATCGGCATGAACCTATGAACTGAGCTCAACAATGCCCCGCCACAATCTCAACGACCTGCTCGCCTTCCGCGCCGTCGCGCGGGAGCGCAGCTTCACCCGTGCCGCGGCGCTGACCGGCGTCTCCCCCTCCGCGCTCAGCCACACGATCCGCGCCCTGGAGGAGCGGCTCGGCCTGCGCCTGCTCGCCCGCACCACCCGCAGCGTCGCGCCGACCGAGGCTGGAGAACGGCTGCTGGCGACGATCGGTCCGCATTTCGACGAGATCGAGGCAGGGCTCGCCGCGCTCACCGCTTTGCGCGACCGGCCGGCGGGGCGGATCCGGATCAATGCCGGCGAGCATGCCGCCGAGACGATCCTGTGGCCGGCGCTGGCGCGGCTGCTGCCCCGGCATCCCGACATCGAGGTCGAGGTGAGCGTCGACGCCGGCCTCACCGACATTGTCGCCGGCCGGTTCGACGCGGGCATCCGCCTCGGCGAGCAGGTCGCCAGGGACATGATCGCGATGCCGATTGGCCCGGAGCTGAGGATGGCGTGCGTCGGCGCGCCGGCCTATTTCGCCCGGGCGCCCAGGCCGAGCATCCCGCAGGACCTCGCCGGCCACGATTGCATCAACCTGCGCTTCGCCACGGGCGGCCTCTATGCCTGGGAATTCGAGAAGGAGGGGCGGGCGCTGAACGTGCGCGTCGAGGGGCGGCTCACCTTCAACCATTCGCGATTGATCCTCGACGCCGCCATCGCCGGGTTCGGCCTCGCTTTCCTGCCGGAGGACCAGGTCCTCGGCGCGGTCGCGGACGGGCGGCTGGTGCGGGTGCTCGAGGATTGGACGCCGCCTTTCCCCGGCTACCACCTTTATTATGCCAGCCGCCGCCAGCCTTCCCCCGCCTTCGCCCTGCTGCTCGACGCCCTGCGCCGCCGCGGCTGAGGCGGGCGGGGGGCGACGGCGCGCCTATAGCTGCCGCACCCGCGGCTCGCCGCGGCGCCGTTCGATCATCAGCTCGGTCAGCGCATGGACCATCCGGTCGGCCCTCGAACATGTCCCCTACGAGGCCGGTCCTTGGTGCAAGTGGCGAGCAGGGCCCAGCCGCAGCGCTATCGCTCCTGCCCCACCCCCCGTGTCGTCTCATCCAGCATCGCGACGATCTGCGCCACGGGGATCGTGAACACGCCGCCTTTTGCCGCCTGCCACTCGGCGGTCCCTTCGTCGGCGGAGGGGAAGTCGGGGCGGCTGGCGGAGAGGCGGGTAACGCTGGCGTCCAGCGTCTCCGCCGACACCGGGGCGTGGGGCAGGACGCCGATCAGGCCCGGTCCCAGATGCAGGCCGACGATCGAGATGTGATAGACCGGTCCTTGCCTGGCGAATTCCGGCAGGGCCTCGATCTTCTGGATCTTGAGCCGCGAAGCTTCTTCGCCGGCCCGCGTGCGATACTCCCAGACCTGCCCGGCGGCGTAGCCGGACTTCGGCGCGACCGGCGCCGCGCCGGCAAGAAGAGCCGCCGCCGCGACCATCCCGGCCACCCCGGCCAGCCGCTTTACCGCGCTCACGCCGCCACCCGCTTCGGCTCCGGCACCGGGCGCCCCATCTCCTCGCACGCCTCGATCCAGCACATGATGGCGTCGTAGACATTCTCCAGCGCCTCCTGCGGAGACTCGCCGTCCGACATGCAGCCGGGCAGCTCGGGCACCGTGGCGCCGAAGCCCCCGCCCTCGGCCTCGCCGAGCGGCCGGATGACGATTTCGTAATCCTGCGGCTTCACGATCGCGTTTCCCTCACTGCGTCCACGAACTTCACCAATGCCTCGACATACCAGGGCTTGATCGGCTTGTGCGCCGGCACGGTCAGCGTCTCGGCGCGGCCTTCGTGCTTCACCTTTAATGTGATCCCTTGCGCGGCGGCGTGCAAGCGATCCCGAACGCGGCGCAGACCGTCGCGACGTCCTCGATGCGCCAATCGCGCGGATTGGTCCGCATCCGCTCCAGCAGCTTCTCCCCACGCGCCATGCCGCCCTCCCGCAGCACCAGTCCCAAGCACGCCGCATTCCTGTCGCTCAAAAGAAAAGGGCCGCCGAAGCGACCCTTCCCTTTGTCTGAAGCCGGATAAGAGTCCCGCTTTTACCCGAGCAGCTCCTGTTCCAATTTTTTGGCCATCTCTTCGATATTCTCCGGCGGCCAGCCGGGGATGTCCATGCCCAGCCGCAGCCCCATCGACGACAGCACTTCCTTGATCTCGTTCAGCGACTTGCGGCCGAAGTTCGGGGTGCGCAGCATCTCGGCTTCGGTCTTCTGGACGAGGTCGCCGATGTAGATGATGTTGTCGTTCTTGAGGCAGTTCGCGCTCCGCACCGACAGCTCCAGCTCGTCCACCTTCTTCAAAAGGTAGCGGTTGAGCTGGTTCGCGTCGTGGTCGGCGTCGCCCTGCGAGATGGACGAGACGCCGCCCGAGGGGGCGCCGGTCATCGCCATGCCTTCGTCGAAATGGACGAACAGCTGGAGCTGGTCCTGGAGGATGCGCGCGGCATAAGCGAGCGCGTCGTCCGGGGTGACGGTGCCGTCGGTCTCGATGGTGAGCGTCAGCTTGTCATAGTCCAGCTCTTGGCCGACGCGGGTATTCTCGACCTTGTAGCTGACCTGGCGGACCGGGCTGTACAGCGCGTCGACCGGGATGAGGCCGATCGGCGCGTCGGCCGGGCGGTTGCTCGCCGCGGGGACGTAGCCCTTGCCGGCTTCGGCGGTGAACTCGGCGTTGAGCGTCGCGCCCTCGTCGAGGTGGCACAGCACCAGGCTCGGGTTCATCACCTCGATGTCGCCGGTGGTGGCGATCTGGCCGGCGGTGACTTCGCCCGGGCCGGTCGCGGAGAGCTGCAGCCGCTTGGCGGTGTCGCCTTCCATGCGCAAGGCGATCTGCTTCACGTTGAGGACGAGGTCGGTAATGTCCTCGCGCACGCCGGCGAGGCTGCTGAACTCATGCAGCACGCCTTCGATGCGGATCGAGGTCACCGCCGCGCCCTGCAGCGACGACAGCAGAACCCGCCTCAGCGAATTGCCCAGCGTTAGGCCGAAGCCGCGCTCCAAGGGCTCGGCGACGAAGGTCGCCTTGCGGCGGGCGTCGCCGGCGGCGCGCTTCTCGAGCGCATTGGGTTTCTTCATTTCCTGCCAGTTCTTTGCGTTGACGGCCATGGGCTTCCTCTGGCGTTTGGGGAGGCGCGTCCGCCTCCCGATTTGAAACTCGAAACCGCCTGGCGGCGGCTCCGGCAATGGGTTCGTCCGCCCGGCGCGAGGCCAAGCGGCGCAATCAGACGCGGCGGCGCTTGGAGGGACGGACGCCGTTGTGCGGGATCGGCGTCACGTCGCGGATCGAGGTGATCTGGAAGCCGACCGCCTGGAGGGCCCTCAAGGCCGACTCGCGTCCGGATCCGGGACCCTTCACTTCGACCTCGAGCGTCCTCACCCCGTGCTCGGCGGCCTTCTTGCCGGCATCCTCGGCGGCGACCTGGGCGGCGTAGGGAGTCGACTTGCGGCTGCCCTTGAAGCCCATCATGCCGGCCGACGACCAGGCGATGGCGTTGCCCTGCGCGTCGGTGATGGTGATCATCGTGTTGTTGAAGCTGGCGTTGACGTGGGCGACGCCGGCGGTGATGTTCTTGCGCTCGCGCCGGCGAAGGCGCTGCGGTTCGCGTGCCATGGTGTCGACCCCTTATTTCTTCTTGCCGGCGATCGGCTTGGCCTTGCCCTTGCGGGTGCGGGCGTTGGTGTGGGTGCGCTGGCCGCGGACGGGGAGGCCCCGGCGGTGGCGCAGGCCGCGATAGGAAGCGAGGTCCATCAGGCGCTTGATGTTCATCGCCACTTCGCGGCGGAGGTCGCCTTCCACCTGATAGTCGGCGTCGATCATCTCGCGGATGTGGAGGACTTCCTGGTCGGTGAGATCCTGCACCCGCCGCTGCGGCTCGATACCGAGCTTGGCGGTGATCTCCCGGGCCTTGGTCCGGCCGATTCCGTGAATGTAGGTCAGGGCGATCTCGACCCTCTTGCCGGTCGGGATGTTCACCCCCGCAATACGTGCCATGGCCTTTTTTCTCCTGCTCCACAGGGGAGTTGGCCACTCCCCTATCTCAGCGCTGATATGACCCGAAAACACAGACAAAGCCGACGCGCGCAAGCATGCGCCGCCGGAAGGCCGCTTATCGGGATGCGCGGCATGTAGGTG
>JBJMTY010000248.1:0-5738 GCA_045811445.1 Allosphingosinicella sp.
CCTCGCGATGCTCGACGACCTCGGTCGTGCGCTTGAGCGCGCCGACCTTGCTGATCCCGGCCACATATTTGTTGTCCCATTTCACGCGGAACTTGAAGTTCTTGTAGGGGTCGAACCGGGACGTGTTGACGGTGAATTGTGCCAAGGTCGCCTCCTCAGGTCGGGATATTGCCGGCTATTTGCTGCAGCTTGATCACCACGAACTCGGCCGGCTTGAGCGGCGCGAAGCCGACGAGGATATTGACGATTCCAAGGTCGATATCGGCCTGGGTGGTCGTGTCCTTGTCGCACTTCACGAAATAGGCCTCGCGCGGCGAGGACCCCTGGAAGGCGCCTTGGCGGAACATGCGCTGCATGAAGGCGCCGACGTTGAGGCGGATCGACGCCCAGAGCGGCTCGTCATTGGGCTCGAACACGACCCACTGGGTGCCGCGATAGAGGCTTTCCTCGATGAAGAGCGCGGTTCGGCGGACCGGGACGTACTTCCATTCCGAGGCCCGGGCGTCGGCGCCGAACCGCGTCCGCGCGCCCCAGATGACGCGGCCGGCGCCCGCCATGGCCCGCAGGCAATTGATCCCTTTGGGGTTGAGCTCGCCATTTTCCGGATCATTGAGCGGCACCGACAGCTGCGGCGCATCGACGAGGGCCGCGTCGAGCCCGGCTGGCGCCTTCCAGACGCCGCGCTGGGTGTCGGTGCGCGCGTAGAGGCCGGCGACCGCGCCGCACGGAACGAACGCGGTGAGCTCGGCGGTTTCACTCAGCGGGTTGGGCCGAAGGATGCGCGGGAAATAGAGCGCTGCGTTCGCGCTCGGGGTGCCGATGCTCGGGCCGTCGACGCCGGACCGGGCCGCATCCTTGGTCTTCCAGCCCGACGGCGGATCGATTAGGAAGAAAGCTCGGCGGCGGACGCAATAGGCAATTGCGGCATCGATCAAGCCGCCGCCAATGTCGCCATCCTCTGTCAACTTGTGCGGCGGGATGCACAGCAGGTTGAACTCCTCGGCCTTGTCGAGGGCATAGAGCCCGGTCTTGGCCGAGGCCGAGCCTTCGACGATCGCGTCCGTGGGCTCGTCGCCGTCGGAACCCTGTGCGGTATTCGCAACCGTCACGCGACTGGAAGCGTCCTGCCACCATTGCTTCCCGCTTACCGCGGGGCTGGTCGGCGTCAGCGGACCCGTGGGCGGAGCGCCGTCGAGCCGGACCAGCGTGGATTCGCGCTGAAGCACGTTGTCTACGCGCCGCTGCAGCGGCGTGGTCAGCGACAGGTTGTTGAACTGCTCTATCACCTGAGTGCTGTCGTCTCGAACGGCGAGGTTGAACATTCCGCCGCCGCCGGGCGGGATGTCGATTCGCGCCTGCAGGTCGTTCGCCCAGGTTCCCGGCGAGGCGGCCATGAGCTTCAGCGCACCGAGGTCCAGGCGAGCGACCGTGTCGTCGGCCGCGGCAGCCGCGGCCGCGCTGACCGCACCGGTGATCGCTGCGTGCGCCTCCGCCGCGGTTTCAGCCTTCTTGGCCGCATTGGCCGAAATCGCCGCAAAATCGTGGGCCGCCTTCGCGACCGCGTCGGCCGCGGCCGCGGCCGCAGTTCCGTCGGTGAAGCTATCGGCCCTGGTTTGGGCCGCCGCGGCGACCGCCGGGGCACCGGCCGCCCCCGTCACCGCTCCATCGGCGGCGACGGCCACCGCGTTGGCGGCGGCTTCCGCCTCGGCGGCGGCGCTGGCGAGGCTGGGGGCGAATACTCGGACAATCACAGCTTGGCTGCCGCCGTTGAGATAGAAGTCGCGAACCGCGAAACTCATCGGGCTGCTGAGCCAGAGGCCGCCGAAGCGGCGCTCGAAATCGGCGAAGCTGTTGATCACGACCGGCTCGTTGTCGGGGCCCCAGCGGGTCCGGCCGATAAAGGCGGCGATCGATGTCGCCACTCCGGTGATGGCGTGCACGCCGCTCGAAACTTCCTCGATATAGACGCCTGGATAGCTCAACGCCGCTGGCATGTTGTCCTCCATCAAGCGAACGCACGGCATCATTCGATAGCCAATGAGGCCATCAAGTTGACCGCACGCGAAATCACCTGCGTATTTAAGTCGTTCGAGTTACGCTTCCCGATCAGAAGCAGAACATTTACCCCGAGACCGCAACGCTATTCCGGTCTCTCTCTGTTCACTATGGAGCAATTTAGGTCCACTCTGGAGCGACGCGACTCAAGTTGTTCTGTGCTCAGTCGGGAGGGAGCCTATTCTTCTGCTTGGTTTTACACAAGGGACTCTTGCTAAACCGGCCAACGCCCGGCAACGGCTCACAAATTTACTATTTTAATCGTGGGCGAAGCCATTGCGGCCGGCCGCCGAATCCGAAAATCGCCGGTCGCAAACGGGGCGCATGATGCAGACAACCGAATCGCCGTCTGCCGCGCCGTCCCTCGATTGTTCGATCGGCCGCTTGGGCACCGGGACCGCCGCGACGCAACCAAGTCATGGCTGGTGACCCCTACGGGACTCGAACCCGTGTTTTCGCCGTGAGAGGGCGACGTCCTGGACCGCTAGACGAAGGGGCCTGAGCGAGGAAGGCGCGCATATCGGGGGAGCGGCCTTGCCTGTCAAGCGGAAGGGCCGGTGGGCGCAAGGCCATGGGCAACGACTATCGGAGCCGTGTCGGGCGCGCCGTGATCGTGGCGGTCAGCCGGACCATGAGCGGACTTTCTACAGCGCGAAATAGGCCCCGAGGCGGACGATCGTGTCCTCGGCGCTGCGGTGGTGGACGAAGATGCCGCCGACCTCCTCCCAGAGATGGGCGTGGCGGAGCTGATCGTCGACGAGCACGTCGCCGGGCCCCGCATGGTCGCGCTTGTCGCGGGCGAGGGTGGTGATGATGCGCGTGCCGGGGAAATGCTGCGCGGCCCAGCGCACCTTCTGGTCGGCCGCCCAATTGCCGAACGGCAGGCCGGTGAGGATGATCGGGTCGAGGTGGCGCACCGCCTCGAACAGCCGCATCGCGTCGGGCATCAGAGGCAGGCTGAAATAGAAATCGGGCGCCGCCGCCAGCTTCGCCCAGAAGCGGCCGAGGCCGTGGCGCTTCTCGAACGCGCGCGGCGCCAGGCCGAGCACCGCGGTCGCGCCCATGTTGAAATCGGCGAGGACCCCATCGCAGTCGAGATAGAGCTGGCGCGCGCTTTCGCTCACCGGAACCGCGCGGGGACGAGTTGCACCGGCATGGCGAGGTCGAAGCGCTGCCAGCGGCCGCCGGCGAGCACGTCGTTCGATTCCTTAGCTTTGCGTCCCGGGGCGAGCGACCAGGTGATGTGGTAGGTCGATCCGTCCGGCCGATCGGTGGTGCCGCCGATCGCCACCACCAAGGCCTCGACGCCGCGCCCGTCGTCGCCGCGACCGACGATCTCGCCCTGCGTTTCGCCCGGGAGCGGCGCGTCGGCCGAGGCCTTGCCGCGCAACGTCACGTGATCGGCGACGACATCGCCGTAATGCGGCGGGAATTGCTGGAGCAGCTCCCGGCGCTGCCCGCGGTCGAGCTTCCAGCCGATCACGGCGTCGCCCGCTCCGCCCTGCGCGAAGGCCTGTTCAGCCGAGATCGTCATCCCGCCTGAAACCGGAAAGGGGCCGCGGCGGTTCCTTCGCCGCAAGGAGGCGCCAGGCATGGGCCGAACCGACGAAACCCGGGACCTTCCGTCGAAGGACGACGACGCCGCGCGCGAGGGCGAGAAAAATCGCCGCGAGATGGACGAGGTGCCGCCGCCCGGCACCGATCCTCTGCACGAAGGGCCGTGAGCAAGGCTCAGCTGCAAAGGGCGCGGTAGGCGACTTCCATCACCGTGCCGGTCTCGATCGGCAGCGGCCCCTGCGGCTGGGCATAGGCCTTTTCCTCGGCGATCCCGCCGTCCGGCCCGTATTTGCGCCCGGCGGTCGCGGTGATCGAATGGCCGGGGCAGTCGATGCGGAGGCGGTAGGAGAGGGCGCCGGGGCCGCTCTCGCCGGGATTGGCGAGGCGGAACCAGCCCTGGCGCGAGGCGGGGTCGTTGACCAGGCTGGAAGCGTCGACCGAGATCGCCTGGCCGCTCGCCGCCGTGCCTAGATTGACCCAGAGGCCGGTACCGGCGGGCGGCGCGGGGGGGACGGCTGCACCGGGCTGCAGGCCGGGCGAGCTTGTCGGCTGAGGCATCGCCGCCGCGGCGCGCACCGGCGCGGACGCGACCCCGCAGGCGCTGAACGCCGTGCGCGTGCCGAGGCCGACATTGGGGTCCTTCACCAGCCCGGCGATGTAGAGGAAGTCGTTTGGCCCGAGCGTGGCGGGGTTCTGCCCGCCCGGCGTCAGCCGCGAGGCGAGGTCGGCGAGCTGGCGCAGCTGCCACACGGTCAGGCTCGCCTTCAATTTCTCGGAAACGCACTGCGCCTCCCCGCCGGTTATGCCGTAGCGCGCGAGTTGCGGCGCGAAGAGCTGCTCCTTCGGCTTCCAATAATCCGCCGCATAGCCGGCGCAGCCGCCGAGCAGCATGACCGACCATATCGCGAAACTCTTGCGCACGCGGCGATTCTCCCTTGCGCCAAGCGGCATAGCCGAGCGCCGCGCGCCGGTGAAGGGCGGGCTCATGCGAGCGCGAACAGCGTCCGCTCCCTCTCCACCGCCTCGCGCACGAAGCGGGAGACGGCGCGGACGCGGGCCAGCTCGGCCTGGTCCTGGTGGACGACCAGCCACAGGCTGCGGGTGAGCTTCACTTCCTCCGCGAGGACGCGAACCAGCCCCGGCTCGGCGCCGGCGAGGAAGCCGGGCAGCACGCAAAGGCCGGCGCCGGCGCGGGTCGCGAAGAATTGGGCGAAGATGTTGCTGGTCTCGAGCGCGGTGCCGCCTTCGGGCGCGAGGTGGCGGAGGAAATCGAGCTCGGGGAAGTGCAGCAGGTCCTCGATGTAGGAGACGAAGCGGTGTCCGCCGAGGTCGGCGGCCGCGTGGATCGGGGGGTGCGCGGCGAGGTAGGCGGGCGCGGCGTAGAGGGCGAGGTCGTAATCGACCAGGCGCGCGACGTTGAGGCGTCCCGTCGGCGGGCGGCTGACGGTGATGGCCATGTCGACGTCGCGCTTGGCGAGGCTGAAGGCGGAGGAAGCCGCGACGAGCTGCACGCGCAGGTCGGGATAGGCCGCGCGCAGGGTGGCGAGGCGCGGCGCCAGGAACCAGCTGCCGAAGCCTCCGGGCGCGCCGATGCGGACGTCCCCGGCGACCGAGGCGGCGGTGCCGCCGACCTGCTCCTCGGCGCCGAGCGCCAGCCGCTCCATCTGCTCGGCGGTGCGCATCAGCCGCGATCCGGCTTCGGTGAGGGTGTAGCCGGCGGGGCTGCGGTCGAAGAGCTTGGCTTTCAGCGCATGCTCGAGCCCGGCGACGCGCCGCGACAAGGTCGAATGGTCGAGCCCCAGCCGCGCCGCCGCCGCGGTCAGCCGCCCGGTCCTCGCCACGGCGAGGAAAGCGGTGAGGTCGTTCCAGTCGAAGCGGGCCATATGCGACTTTCCGCACAGCGGTTCCGGAACATTCCCGATGGTCCGCTTGTGCGCCTTATGAGAGAGAAGGCCCACCCCCGCAAGAGGAAGAGACCCATGTTCGAGGCTCGGACGGCCCCCGCGGCCGCGCAAGACGATTTGATCACCGCCGAAGCGAATGCGAATTTCCGCACGCCCACCGATCCCGAAGCCGGCTGGGCCAGCCGGAACCCCGACCGCGCCGCGCTCTTTCTCTTCGTGAGC
>JBJMTY010000249.1:0-2755 GCA_045811445.1 Allosphingosinicella sp.
CCAGCAGGCCGACACCGGCACCAAGATGATCCACATCGGCCGCAACAGCCGCTCGACCATCGTCTCCAAGGGCATCAGCGCCGGCCGCTCGAACAACACGTACCGGGGCCTCGTCCGCGTCCTCGCCAACGCCGACAACGTCCGCAACTTCACCCAGTGCGATTCCCTCCTGCTCGGCGACAAATGCGGCGCCCACACGGTGCCGTACATCGAGGTCCGCAACCCGACCGCCCAGATCGAGCACGAGGCGACCACGTCGAAGATCAGCGACGACCAGCTCTTCTACGCAATGAGCCGCGGCCTCAGCCGCGAGGATGCCGTCGCCCTCATCGTCAACGGCTTCGCCCGCGAGGTGCTGAAGCAGCTCCCCATGGAGTTCGCCGTCGAGGCGCAGAAGCTGCTGGGGATCAGTCTTGAAGGAAGCGTGGGATGAACGAGGATCTAATTAACAAAGGTGCTTTGGGCGATGGGTTTGAAAACGAGGAAGAGGCCCTGGGAGCCGCCGACTCTCTCAACATAGGAGGCGTCTATTTCACGCCAGCAGAGGACATCACGGTTCAGGAGCTCACAGTAATCGTGGTGCTACTGTTTAACGTTAGGGAGAAGTCGCCTCTCGTGTTTGAGGCAGAAGTGAACGCACTTCCCGCCAATGTCGGTCGGCATTTCACGGTTAAATGATGCTCAAAATTGATAACCTCCACGCCACCGTCGCCGGCAAGCCGATCCTGAAGGGCCTCACCCTCTCGGTGAACGCGGGCGAGGTGCATGCGATCATGGGGCCGAACGGGGCGGGCAAATCGACGCTGGGCTACGTGCTCGGCGGGCGCGAGGGCTATGAGGTGACGAGCGGGTCCGTCGCTTTCACAGTTCCTCGTCATGCCGGACTTGATCCGGCATCCACCTTGCCTTCTTCCGCCGAGGGAGAAAGGTGGACCCCGGATCAAGTCCGGGGTGACGGTACGGCGTCTGCGGCTGACGCAGAGAGCATCGACCTCCTCGCCCTCGAACCAGACGCGCGCGCCGCCGCCGGCCTGTTCCTCGGCTTCCAATATCCGGTCGAGATACCGGGCGTCTCCAACGTCCAGTTCCTGCGCACTGCCTTGAACGCCCAGCGCCGCGCGCGGGGCGAGGCGGAGATGTCGGCGGGCGATTTCCTGCGGCTCGCGCGCGAGCACGGCGACGCGCTCGGCGTCTCGATGGACATGCTCAAGCGGAACGTGAACGTCGGCTTCTCGGGCGGCGAGAAGAAGCGCAACGAGATGGTGCAGATGGGCATCATCGCCCCGCGGCTCGCCGTGCTCGACGAGACCGATTCGGGCCTCGACATCGACGCGTTGCGCGTCGTCGCCGACGGCATCAACCGGATCATGCGCGCGCCGGACAAGGCGGTGCTGCTCATCACCCATTACCAGCGCCTGCTCGACCTCGTCGTGCCCGATTTCGTCCACGTCCTCGCCGACGGCCGCATCACGCGCTCCGGCGGCCCCGAGCTGGCCCACCAGCTCGAGCGCGAGGGTTATGCGGAGGTGGCGGCGTGACCCAGCTTCACCGGCATGACCGAAATGGCGGAAAATTCACTTTCCTACACCCCCTTGTTCGTGCTTCGTTCGCGACGATGGCTGAAGCTCGCGCCTTTGCCCCCCACCCACGGCTCCGGAAGGTTCATCGGGAAGGTTTCCGGCCCCGACGGGATGTGAACTTTCCGAACCTTCCGGCGCGAATCGCCTTTGCGGCGGCCGCGCCGTGACTCGGCTCGATCTCCCCTCCAACCGCGACGAAGCCTGGCGCTGGAGCGACCTTTCGGCGCTGCCTGAGCTTGTCGCGCGCGAACCCGCCGGGCAGGTGCCCGACGCGCTGCCGTGGATCGACTGCGCCACGCCGGGTCCGCGGCTGCTGTTCGTCGACGGCCGGCTCGATGTCGGCCGGAGCGATCTTGGCCGGAGCGATCTGGGCCGGAGCGATCTTGGGCCGGTCGAGATCGGCCCCGTCTCCGCCCAAGCCGGCGACCATGTTCTCGCCCGCCTCGCCGGCGGCGAAGGCTGGCGGCTGAGGCTCGGCCGCGACCACGCGCCGCCCGGCCTGGTGCAGGTCGTCCACCTCTCGACCGGCGCCGCGGATCACCTCGCCGCCGAGATAATGCTCGACGAGGACGCGCAGGCGTCGGTCGTCGAAACCTTCGTCGGCGAGGGCTGGGCCAACCGCCTCACCGCCATCACCCTGTTCAGGGGCGCGCGGCTGATGCTGGCCCGGCGCCTGCTCGCGACCGGCGGCTTCGCGAGCCTCACCGACCGGGTCACGATCGGCGAAGGCGCGAGCTTCACCGCCAACACCCTCGCCGCCGGCGGCGCCGACACGCGGCTCGACGGCGAGATCCGCCTCGCCGGCGAAGGCGCCTATGCCGAGGCCGGCGGCGCCTTGCTCGCCCGCGGCCGCCAGCGTCATGACGCCAATCTCGTCGTCCGCCATGAGCAGCCGTCCGGCACCAGCCGCCAGGTCTGGCGCTCGGTCGCGGACGATCGCGCCATCTGCTCGGTCGCCGCGCGGGTGGAAGTCGCCCGCGGCGCCCAGCAGACCGACGGCGAGCAGTCGCTGAAGGGCCTGCTCCTCTCCCGCTCGGCGACGGTCAACGCCAAGCCCGAGCTCGAAATCTTCGCCGACGACGTCAAATGCGCCCACGGCTGCGCGGTCGGCGAATTGGACCGCGACGCGCTCTTCTACATGGCCAGCCACGGCGTGCCGGCCCCCGAGGCGACGG
>JBJMTY010000250.1:0-35820 GCA_045811445.1 Allosphingosinicella sp.
ATGCAGATCTACAAATATGTCGTGCACATGGTCGCCCACGCCTACGGCAAGACCGCGACCTTCATGCCCAAGCCGATCGCCAAGGACAACGGCAGCGGCATGCACACCCACATGTCGATCTGGAAGGGCGGCAAGCCGCTGTTCGCCGGCAACGGCTATGCGGGCCTAAGTGAAACCGCGCTCTACTTCATCGGTGGGGTGATCAAGCACGCCCGCGCTCTCAACGCATTCACCAACCCGACTACGAATAGCTACAAGCGCCTGGTGCCCGGCTTCGAGGCGCCGGTGCTGCTGGCTTATTCGAGCCGCAACCGCTCGGCCTCGTGCCGCATCCCCTACGGCGCCGGCGAGAAGGCCAAGCGCGTCGAGTTCCGCTTCCCGGACGCGCTCGCCAACCCCTATCTCGCTTATGCGGCTTTGCTGATGGCGGGGCTCGACGGCATCCAGAACCGCATCCATCCCGGCGACCCGATGGACAAGAACCTCTACGATCTGCCGCCGCAGGAGCTGGTCAACGTGCCGACGGTGTGCGGATCGCTGCGCGAGGCGCTGATCGCCCTCCAGAACGACCGCGCCTTCCTGACCCGGGGTGACGTTTTCAGCGACGATCAGATCGATGCCTATGTCGAGCTCAAGTGGGAGGAGCAGCTCCGCTGGGAAACCACGCCGAGCCCGGTCGAATACGACATGTATTATTCGAGCTGAGCGGGCCGCTAGGCGCCGCGGCGCTTTTTCTGGACCAGCGGGGAGGGGCCGCGCGGGGCGGGCTCCGCCGCCGGCACGTCGAGGTAAGCGGGGCGCAGCATCCTGGGCTGCTCCGGGTCCGTGCGCCGGCTGCGGCCGAGCTTGCTCAGCGCGAACGTCTCGGCGAACCTCATCCCGACTTCGCCCCGGCCCGACCAGCGGACCTCGGCGGGGAGCGTGCCGGCCTCGTCGAGGTCGAGCTCGACCGGGGTCCCGGCCGCGATGGCGCGGTCGCATTCGACCATGGCGCCGCCCGCCGAGATGTTCCTGAGACGAACGGCAAGGCGGTGGCCGTCCCAAAGCAAGCCGCCGCTGCGCAATATCCGGTGGCGGGGCGGGCGGCTGAACGCGGCCGCTTCGGACGGGCGGCGGCTTTCGGCGGCGAGCGCGGCGGCTTCGTCGGCCGGCATCGGCTTGCCGAACAGGAAGCCCTGCACCTGGCTGCAGCCGAGGCTGCGGATGAGGGCGAGCTCGTCCAGGGTCTCGGCGCCTTCGGCGGTGGTGTCCATGCCGAGGCTCTCGGCGAGGACGACGATGGCGCGGACGATGGCGGCGTTGCGGCTCCTGGCGCCGGCGGCGCCGCGCACGAAGCTGCGGTCGACCTTGATCTTGTCGAGCGGCGCGCCCCGCAAATGGCCGAGGCCGGAATGGCCGGTGCCGAAATTGTCGAGCGCGAGGCGGACGCCGAGGCCCTTGAGGCGAGTGAGGACGCGGTCGGTGGCGGCGGCGTCGGCGAGGAACACTTCCTCGCTGATCTCGAGCTCGAGCCGGTCGGGATCGAGGCCCGAGGCGGAGAGGGCGGAGGCGACGGTGGCGGCCAGCGCCTCGTCCTCGAACTCGGCGGGGGAGAGGTTGACGGCGACGCGGACATGCTCGGGCCAGCGCGCGGCCTCCGCGCAGGCGCTGCGCAGCACCCAGGCGCCGATGCGCGGCATGATCCCCGCTTCGGCGGCGACGGGCAGGATCACTTCCGGCTCGAGCAGGCCCTTGAGCGGGTGCTGCCAGCGGATCAGCGCCTCGAACGCGACCGGCTGCTCGCTGACCGATTCGACGATCGGCTGGTAGAGCAGGCGCAGCTGGTCGCGGACCAGAGCCTCGCCGAGGTCGCGCTCCATGACCAGGCGCTCGGCGGCCTCGGCGTGCATCTCGGGCGCGTAGAAGCGGAAGGTGCCGCGCCCGGCCGCCTTGGCCGCGTAGAGCGCGAGGTCGGCTTCCTTGACCAGGCCCGCCGCATAGGCCTTGCCGGGGCGGGCGAGGGCGATGCCGACCGAGGCGCCGACGGCGACGCGGTGGCCGTCAATCTCGTAAGGCGCGGAGACCGCGGCGACGACGGCCTCGGCCAGCGTCTCGAGCGCGCCTTTTTCCTCGAGGCCGGGTAGCACCGCCTCGAACTCGTCGCCGCCGAGCCGGCCGACTTCGCCGGAATCGCCGATCGCGCTCTGCAGGCGCCGCGCGACCTGCTTCAGCAGCTTGTCGCCGACCGGGTGGCCGAGCGTGTCGTTGACCAGCTTGAAGCGGTCGAGATCGACCAGCATCAGGGCGCAGCCGCGGCGGCGGGCGTCGGCATTGGCGAGGGCGGCGTCGAGGGTTGCGGCGATGGCGGCGCGGTTGGGGAGGCCGGTCAGGCTGTCGAAGCGGGCGAGCCGCGCGGCTTCGGCTTCCTGCTTTTTCTGCTCGGAGAGGTTGGAGCCGAGGCCGCGGAAGCCGAGGAAGCGGCCATATTCGTCGAAATTGGGGCTGCCCGAGACCATCCACGCCTCGCCTTCGCCGCCGCCGGGGGCGCGGACGACGAGGTCGGCGAACGGGAAGCGGGCAGAGAGGTGGAAATCGAGCGCGCGGCGCGCCTCGCTGTCGGCGGGCTCGGCGGCGAGCAGGGAGGCGGCGAGCAAGCGGCCGGGGGCGCCGGGGAAAGCGGGGGAGGCGTAGGTCAGCGCGCCTTCGGGGTTGGTCTCCCAGAACCAGCCGCGGCCGCTCGCCTCGTAGTCCTCGACGAAGCGGCGGGCGGTCGCGGCCTGCGCCTCGAGCGCCAGGCGGGCGCGGGCGGCGGCGACGGCGTCGCGGGCGCGGAACAGGCTGATGGCGGTGAGGAAGGCGGCGGTCGCGGCGCCGACGCCGAGCAAGGGCCAGGCGATGCCGGCGAGCAGGCTCACCAGCCAGGTCGCCGCGCAGGCCAGGACGAGGATGGCGGGGACCGGGAAGAAGGCCGGGAGCGAGGCGCCGATGCCGGCGATCAGGGCGGCGCGGACGGCGAGCGAATCGCCGGCGGGCCCGGCGCCGGCGATGGCGGCGCAGGCGGCCCAGATCGCGCCGGTGCCGGCGGTGTGGAGGGCGGTGAGCCGGACGGTGCGGCGCGGCGCGGCGTCGCGGGCGCGCCGGTACAGGCCGAGATCGAGCAGGACGAGGGCGGCGAGCAGGCCGGCGACGGCGAGCCAGGGCGCGCCCGCCCGCCACAGCGCGCCGAGCAGGACCGCGCCCCACAGCAGATGCGAGGCGGCGACGACCGGGATGGCGACCGCCAGCATCCGCGCGCGCGACGCGGCGAGGCGCTCGTCCCCGGCGTCGGCGCCGAGGCGGAAATCGAGGGCGAGCAGAGCGGCGAGCGACAGGCGGCTTTCCGCCCCGCTTTCGCCGACGCCCGAAAATCGTCCTCGCCTCATCCGCCGTCCTTCAACGCCGCGCCGCCCGCGCGGGGAAATCTAGCCTGATCGAAGTTAAGAAATCGCGCGCGCGTCCGTCTCGTTCAGCCGGTCTTGCGGATCGGCAGGGCCGCGAGGATGCGGCGGCGCATCTGCGCGTCGGCGCCGCGCCGCCCGGCATTCGCCGCCGCGGCGCGCTGGACGAGCAATTGGGCGAGCGTCTCGCGCCGCTGCGACACGCTCCATTCGACCGCATCGAGATCGACCGGGAGGATGAAGCGGGCGCCGAATTCCTCCTTGCGCTGCCATTCGACCTGGGCATCGACCGGGCCGACCCCCGGCACTTCCAGGGTGATGCAGCCGCCGCGCTGCAGCTTGGCCTCGCAGGCGCCGCGAAAGCCGAGCTCGGAGAGATCGAGCACCCGTATCTCGAGGCTCGACCAGCTGTTGGGCTTGAGGCGCGCGGATTCGTCGAGCGGCCGCCGCTCGGCGCGGCGCAGGCCCTCATCCTCGGCGTCTGAAACTTGCGGTCCCATCCTCGTCCTCCGGAGCGTCCGGACGACGTCAGTCTAGCCGCGGGAGCGTTAACGAAACGCTGCCTGGCTCAATAATCCTTGGAAATGCGGACGTTGACGCTCTCGCGGCCGATCGTCGAGACGCTCGACAGCAAGGCCAGCCAGCGCGTGATCTGGAATTCGACGGTGGTCGCCGAATAGCCGCGCGCGTCGGTCACCACCTCGACATAGACGCGGCGGCCGAAATATTTGCCGGCGGCGATCGCGGTGCCCTGGCCGGTGGTGATGTCGGCCGGCACGATGCGGAGGCGATCGAGCCCGGTCGCGGCGCGCACCGCGTTGATCGGGTCGAGATAGCCGCCGGAGCTGTTGAGCGAGGCCACCGCGGCGGCGAGCTGCAGGGCCTCGGGCGCCGACAAATTGGTGATCGACGTGCCGAACAGGAGCCGGCTGAGCAGCTCGTCCTGCGGCAGAGCCGGCGTGCTGGTGAAGGCGATTTCGGGGTGGAGGCCGCGGCCGGTGACGCGGATCACCGCGTTCAGCCCCTGGACGCCGCCCTCGGCGGTGATGTCGAGCACCGGGTTGACCGGCGTCTCGCCGAGGAAGCGGATCACGCCGCGCTCGAGGTCGAAGCGGCGGCCGGCGAAATCGTAGCTGCCGCGCACCAGGTTGGCGCGGCCCTCGATGGCGGGGTCGGTGACGGTGCCGCCGATCTTGAGCTCGGCCGACCATTCGCTGTTGATGCCGAGCCCGGTGACGGTGAGGCGGCCGGGCGCGTCGACGTCGAGGTCGAGCCGCCAGGGCGTCAGGCGCCTCGCCTCCGGCCGTTCCTCGGGCGGGCGGTTAACTTCGCGGACCGCGAGGCGGGTCACCGCCGCCGCCGAGGTCGCCGCGCCGAGGCGGAACTGGCCGGCGACGAGGCGGACCTTGCCCGAGATGCTGCCCGTGCCGCGCGCCGAGCGGATCCGGATCGGGCCGGTGACCTGCGCCTTGATGTCGTCGCGGTCGAGCAATTGCGCCGCCTTGGCGTCGAGCGCGACGTCCATGCCGAAGCCGCCGGCGGCGCCGAGGTCGAACTGGCCGCGGCCGCCGATCGTGCCGCCGCGCTTGGTGGTGCCCGAGAAGCTGTCGAGGACCAGCTGGGAGCCGCCGAAGCGGCCGCTCGCCGCGACATTCTCGATCACCATGCCGGTTACCGCGCTCTCGATGCGGGCCTTGTCGGCGCGCAGCGAGCCGCGCAATTGGGGATTGTCGAGCGTGCCGGTGGCGTCCGCGCCGACCGCGACCGGGCCGCTGACGTCGAGCAGCTCGACCCCGGTCAGCCGCCACAGAGTATCGGCCGGGCCGTTGTAGCGCAGCTGCGCGAAGAGCGGCGCGGCGGCGAGCCGCTCGCCGATATTGCCGCGCCCGCCGATCGGGGCCAAGCGGGCCTGGGCGCGGCCGATCACCTTGCCGTCGCTGACCGCGACCGCGCGCAGGCCCGCTTTGCCGCCGGCGAGGCGCGCGGCGACGCCGATGTCGACCGGCCGCGAGGAGAGGACGAGGCCGGAGCGGGTGAGGCCGCGCACCCGCAAATTCATGTCGCCGCCGGGCTCGCCGGCCGGGCCGAAGCGGTAGTTCAGCGTCCCCGAGGCGTTGCCGCCGAGGCCGAGCTCGGGCCAGCCTATGTCGAGGATCGAGAGCGGCATCTCCTCGAGCCGGGCCGCGATCTCGGTGGTCGCGCCGCCGAACAGGCCGGAGACGCGGGCGTTGCCGCCGGCGAAGGCGAGCGAGGTGGGGCTGAGGCGCCAGCCGTCGCCCTCGCGGGTGAGCAACGCGGGCTCGGTGAGCTGGAGCGGCCGGCGGTCGACGGTGCCGCCGCCGGTCAGGCGGAAGCGGCCGGGGGCGATTTCGGTATCGGTCTGGAAGGAGAAAGCGCGGCCGCGGGTGCCGGCGATGCGGGCGGTGACGCGGCCGACGCCGCCGCGCAGCTCGCCGGCGGCGTTGAGGGTGGCGAGGAACAAAGGCCCGCGGGTGAGGCCGCGCGCCTGGACCGAGCCGCTGAGCGAGGTGCCGGCGGGATCGAGCAGGATCACCGCCTGGGCGCGGCCGGCGCGGATGCGGATCGGCGGCGGGCCGGCGAGGTGGGCGTCGTCGGCGGTGAGATCGACCTGGATGCGCTGGATGCTGCCGCGGACCGGATCGAAGGAAAGCTTGCCGGTAAGGCCGCTGCCCGCGACGGCGAGCACGCCGGTGAAGCCGCCGGGGTCGGAGCGCAGCGTCCCGGTTGCCCGCGCGCCTGAGACGTCGAGCGCGGCGAACTGGATCAAGGCCGCCTGGTCGCGGGGCAGGAGGATGGCGCCGTTGGCGGTGAAGGGGCCGAGGCGCGAGCCGCCATGGGCGCGGAAGGCGTAGCCGGCCTGGGTCGGGTCGAGGTCGAGGAGGACGTCGGCTAGCCCCATCGTCGGGTTGGGCGCGGCGAGGCGGAAGGCGAGCTTGGGCCGTTCGATCGGGCCGTCGAGCTGCATCGCGAAGGCGCCGTAGCTGTTCTGCCGGCCCTTGCCCTCGAAGACGAAGCTGCCGTCCTTGCGGCGATAGCCGGTGCCGGCGATCGCCAGAGCCGGCGCGCGCAGGCGCAGATTGACGAAGTGGATGACGAGGTCGTTGCCGCGGACGAGGTCGGTCTCGATCTCGGGCAGCCCGCCGGCGAGGCCGGCGAGGAACTTGTTGTCGAAGCGGCGCACCCAGGCGTGGCCGCGGCCGGTGACCAGAGTGCCGTGGCCGCTCGGATGGGGGACGACCTTCAGCTCGCTGGTGACGTCGACGATGCCCAAGCCGGGGATGAAATAGCGGGTGAGGCCGCCCGACATCACCACGTCGTAGCGGCCGGTGACGAGGTCGACGAACAGGCTCAATTTGCCCTTCAACTTGTCCGAGGTGAAGGCGAGACCCTCGCCGGTCAGCGCCTCCCCGGTCACCTTGAGGTCGCCGGTGGCGGCGAAATTGGCGAGGATGCCGCCCACCACCGTGCCGACCCCCGTTACCCGCCGCGCGGTGAGGCGGATCGGCACCGTCACCGGCGCCTTCGAGAAGCGGCCCTTGCCCTCGGCGAGCACGCCTTCGAACCCGGTCTGGTCGAAGGCGACGCGGGGCGCGGAGAGGCGGTAGGCGAAGCCGGCGCGGGCGAAGGGGCCGTTGAGCAAGGCGAGCAGCCGCACCTTCTCGCCGGTCATGTTGCCGAAGAGGGCCGGGGGTTTGAGCAGATCGGCGCCGATGCGCAGGTTGCGGAACGCGCTCTGGGCGAGGTCGACCACGCCCGCGGCCTCGACCTTGAGCGCCGGGGAGCGGAGCGAGAGGCGGGCGTCGAGCCGCCGGTCCGCGAGCGTCGCCGAGCCGCGCACGGCGACGATGGGCGCGGTGAGGCGCTGCTTCTTGCCGGTCCAGAATGGCGCGGGCGCGGCCCAGCCGGACAGGGCGTAGCGGCCGCTTCTGGCTTCGAGGGCGAGCTCGGCGGTGCGGCGGCCGGATAAATCGAGCTTGCCGGTGCCGCGCCAGGCGCTCCATTTGCCGTCGCCTTCGATCGCGAGGCGGATCGGGCGGCTTGTGCCGAACAGGGCGCCGACGACGCTGCCGGCCGGGGCATCGACATGAGCGTCGAGGTCGAAGCGGTCGCGGTCGGGCTCGGCGTCGAGGTTGAGGCGGACGCGGTCGCCGCCGCCCTTCACCGCCGCCTCCAGCCGGACGAGGGCGCGGCCCGCGCGCACGTCCGCCTCGCCGGCCAGCGAGGCGATGCGCGGCTGGCCGGCGATCGCCTTGCCCAGGCGGAGCTGGGCGACGCGGAGGCGGCCGACATGGATGTCGAAGCCGGGCAGGACCGGGCCGGGTTTCTCGCTGGGCACGAGCCTGGGCAGCCGGTCGAGCACCACCACGTCCGCCTCGAGATCGTGGATGACGAGGCGGTTGGTCATCCAGGCGAGCGGCTGCCAGTCGACGCGCAGCTCGGGGGATTCGGCGAACAGGCCCTTGGAATCGTAGAGGCGCACCTCGCGCAGCCGGGTGCCGCTCCAGATCGAGCCGTCGATCCGGCCGATGCGGATCCTGAGGCCCGAATGCGGCGCCATGGCGGCGATGCGGTCGGCGATGAAGCGGTGGCCGGGGGCGGTGTCGAGCAACGCGGCGGCGAGCGCGACGAGCAACGTGAGGCTCAAGGCGACGAGGGTGACCGCCTTGGCGAGCCGCGATGCCCAGCGCCGGCGGCGGCGCCAGCGACGCGGGGGCGCCACCGGCGGGGGCGGCGGCGGGGCCTCGTCTTGGTCCATCAGAAGGCCTGGCCGAGCGAGACGTAGACGGCGATGCGGCTGTCGCTCTTGCGGGGGTTGAGCGGCGTGCCGACATCGACCCGGATCGGCCCGAAGCGGGTGTGGTAGCGCACGCCCAGGCCCGCGCCGAACCGCAGGTTGGAGACGTTGGGCAAGGGCGATTCGTAGACGTTGCCGGCGTCGAGGAAGGGGACGATGCCCCAATTCCCGAACCGCACCCGGGCTTCCAGCGCGAACTCGGCGAGGCTGCGGCCGCCGATCGGATCGTCGAACACCGGGTCGCGCGGGCCGAGCACCTGGTAGCAATAGCCCCTGACCGAGCCGCCGCCGCCCGCGTAAAAACGCCGCGACGGGGCGATCTGGTCGCGGCTCGCGCCGGCGATGGTGCCGAGCCGGGTCCGCCCCGCCACCGTCACCCGGCCGGTCACCGGCTGGTAGAAGCTCGCGTCGATCTGGGCGCGGCCGTAGCCGAAGGCGCCGGAGTGGAGCGACAGCTCGGGCGACAGGCGCAAGGAGAGGCGGTAGCCCTTGTTGGGGTCGAGCAGGTCGTCCGAGCCGTCATAGCTCAGCACGCCGGGCAAGGCGCCGATCAGGAAGGTGCGGCGCCGCTCGGTGCCGGTGGCGATATCGACGTCCTGCTCGTCGGTGGCGATCAGCTCGGTGCCGAGCGACCAGGTCCATTTCTTCTGCCAGATGATGTTGGTCTGGCGCTCGATGCCGGCGGCGAGGTTGAAGCTGCGCGCGTCGTAGCCGGGGCGGTTCTCGTGGCTCGCCACCGCCTGGGCGGTCAGCACCTGGTCGCGGCGGCGGAAATTGTTCATCCTCAGGATCGCGCCGAGCAATTGCTCGCGGGTGCCCGCGACGCCGCGGATGGTCACCGCGCCTTCGGGGCGGATGAGGTTGCGGTGCTGCCAGCTCGCCTCGACGCGTATCCCCTCGCCGGTGCCGTAGCCGGCCTGGCCGGCGACGGTGTGGACCGGCGCGCCTTCCAGGGAGACGGCGACGTCGACCGTCTTGTTCTCGCCCTCGACCGTGCGGATCGCGACCGTCGAAACCAGGCCGGTGGCGATCAAGGCGCGGCGCAGATCGTCGACCAAAGCGGCGCGATATTGCTCGCCCGGATGCCAGCGGGCGATGGTCTGGACGTGCTTGGCGCCGAAGATCGGCTTGCCCTCGATGAGGATGCGGCCGAACCGGCGCTCGCCGTTGGGCGTGACGGGGAGGGTGAGGGTGGCGGTGCGGGTCTCGTGGTCGACCGCGACGTCGAGCGCGCCGACGTCGGCGAAGGCGTAGCCGCGCTTGCCGAGCTCGACCCTGAGCGCCGCCTCGGCCGCCGTCACCCGGTCGGCGTTGACCGGATCCTCGGGCTTGACCGCGAACGCCTCGCGCAGGGCGGCCGCGTCCTCGCCGGCGCCTTCGAGCCCCGGCAGCTTGACCTCGGCGAAGCGGTAGAGCGGGCCCGGCTCGGCCTCGAGCGTGACGGTGACGCGGCCCCGCTCGGCGGCGGCGGCCTCGACCCGGGTGAAGACGGTCGCGTCGTAATAGCCGCGGTTGCGGAGCAGGTCGGAAAGCAGATCGGCATCCTCGCGCGCCCGTCGGTCGATCTGGGCGGCGTTGGCGCGGTCCTTCTTCTTCTGCTCGAGGCTGGAGAGCGAGGCGAACTGGGCGCGAAGCTCGGCCTCGGTCTCGGGATCGAGCCCGGTGATGCGCCAGGCATAATCGCGCTCGGCCGCCGCGTCGGCGATGCCGGCATCGGGGGCGACGGCGATCGCGCCCTTGCCGGCGGCCTCTTCCTCCATCTTCGGCCAGTCGACGCCGAGATCGGGCATCGGGTCGAGCGGGGCGGAGGGATCGGGCACGGGCGGGCCGGGCGGCAGCGGCGCCGGAGCGGGCGGCGCGGCGGCGGGCGCCGTTTCCTGCTGTTGGCCGGCGGCGGGGCTGGACGGGATGAGGCAAACGGCCGCGGCGAGCGCCGCCGCCGAAAGCCGCCCCGCGACGACTTGGTACATCGCCGCCGAATCTAGCCTTCGCCGCCCGCCGCCGCCAGCGCTTTGTGGCCGGCGCGCCTTTAGTGGACGGCGCCGCGCACCTCGCGGTCGCCGAGCAGGGCGATCATCCGGGCCGCCTCGCGCCAGCGGCAGAAATGGAGGACGTTGCCGAGATCGCGGCTGCGGCGGGCGCGCAGCGCCGCTTCGCTCGGCGCATGCTCGCCGAACGCGGCGATGAGCTCGGAGGCGTCGGCCAGGGCTTCCCGGCCGGCGAAAGGCGTTCCGTGGTGCAAGCTTTTCCCCTTTTCTCCCGCCGCAATGCTTGCGCCCCGACCCCTTTCCAAACCCGCCAATCTTCAGGGTTAACGCGCGAAAATCGTGGCGGGGGGAGGCCGCGTCTGCCAAAGGCGAGGCCATGGACAAGGGCCGGTACAGCCAGGCGGGCGGCTTCATCCTCGCCGCCGCGATCATCGCCGGCACGGTCGCGGGCGTGATCGTCCGCCAGTCGAGCATCGGCTTCCTCGCCGGCACCGCGGTGGGCGTCATCCTCGCTCTGCTGATCTGGTACGCCGACCGGAAGCGCTAGGCCGTATTCAGTCCTCCCCGTGCGCGAAGCGCATGGGGAGGGGGACCGCACGAAGTGCGGTGGAGGGGCTCTCCTGACTCAGCAAGCCCCTCCACCAGCCTTCGGCTGGTCCCCCTCCCCATGGAGCTGCGCTCCACGGGGCGGACTGAATTCTAGTTCAGTCGCCGGCCGACCCAGACGACGCGGCCGACCAGGTCGATCGCGGACGGATTGCAATTGGGCCAGGAGGGGTAAGCGGGATTGTCGCTCAGCACCAACAGGCGGCGGCCGGCGGGGCTGAGCGCGACGCGCTTCACCACCAGAGCGTCGTCGATGCGGAGCACGTAGATGCCGTCGCGCAGCCGCTCCGCGCCGTCGCCGCGATCGACCAATATCTCGTCGCCGTCGGCGAGCGTCGGCGCCATCGAATCGCCCTCGACCCGGATCAGCGACAGATGGTCGGCGTCGGCGCCGAGGCGCCGCAGCCAGCTCTTGTCGAAGCCGATCCGGCCGAGCGCCCGCTCGCCGGCGCCGAGCGCGCCCGCGCCGGCCGAGGCGCCGACGTCGAGCCGCCGCACCCGCACCAGCTCGCTTTCCTCCGTGTCGAGCGGCTCCGGGCCGCCGAGCAGGCTTTCCTCGACGCCGAAATAAGCGGCGAGGCGCCGCCGGTCCTGCTCGGCGAGGCGGCGCGGCGTGCCGCGCTTGATGAATTGCTGGATGTAGGCGGAATTGCGCCCGATCAGCCGCGACAGGCCGGCATAATCCTCCCCTCGCGCCTCGATCAGCGCCGCCAGGGCCGCTCGCGGGTCGGTTTCCATATTCGGACTTATAGACTAGGATTTTTCCTAGACAAGTAGGAATTCACCTAGCATAGTGGAACGCACAGGGAACAGTGATTCGGGAGACCTGCCTTGCGCCACCCTTTGCTCGAGCGGATCGAGCTGTATCTGAAGCGGACGCGGATGTCGGCGACGCGGTTCGGCCGCGAAGCCGCGCGCGACCCCAAGCTCGTCCACGAGATGCGCGACGGGCGCTATCTGAGGCCGCGGACGGCGCGCCGCGTCGACGCTTATCTGAGCGGGCTCGAAGCCGCGGGAGGCGAGCCATGCGCGACGGAATGACCGACGCCGCCACCGCCTTGCTGAAGGCGATCCGCGGGCTGCTCGGCGGCGCCGGGCGGTTCGTGCTGGAGGAGGTCCACAGCCGCGCCTGGGCGAGCGTGACGTTCAGCGGCGCCCGTCACGAGCTCGCCTTCCGGCTCGAGGGGGCGGGCGCAAGCGAGGCGGCGGGGCGCTTCCTGAGCGGCCTCGGCGCCGCCGAGCTGCCGCTCGCCGGGCACATCGTCGCCGACATCGCCTTGCTCTCCGAAGAGCGCAGGCCCGACCGGACGACGATCCGGCTCGAGGCCCTGACCGTGGAGGATTGCTAGGTGCCGCTCGCCGACATCTTGTTGAGGCCCGCGATCGCGCTCCTCAGCCGGTGGCCGACATGGTTCTCGGGGAGAGCCTCCTCGGCCGGCGCGGGCGCGGCGACCGGATCGGGCGCGGCCGCGACGGGCGGCGCGAGATCCTGGCGGGCGATCGCCTGCTGCTTGCGGGCAAGGCCGGTTTCGAAGCGCTGCATGAGCTGGCCGATGCTCGCCGATTCCGGGGCCGGCTCGGATTCCGTTTCGGACCCGGAACAAGGCTCCCCGGCACTTTCCGCAAAATCGCTCTGCGCGGCACTTTCCGATACATCCGGCGCCTCGCGGACGAGGAAAGGCGGCAGCGGCCGCGGCGCCTCCGGCTCGGGTTCATCGTGCCATTCGACCGCCTGCTCGGGAACGAGCTCGAGCGGCTCGCCCAATTCCTCGCTGGCGAGGATCGGCGCGCGGGCCGGGGCGTCGGGATGGGCGTCGGCCTTGCGCAGGCGGATGGCGGGCTCGGCCCGCGGCGCGTCGGCCGGCTCGTCGATCAGGAACGGCTCGGCCGCGCGGCGGTCGAGCGCCTTCATCGCCGACCAGACCAGGGCCGCGACGACCAGGCCGGCGGCGGCGATTGCGGCCCAGCGCGCGTCGGCGCCGAGCGGCGGCCGCGCGGCGGCGACGAAGCGGGCGAGGCCGGTGCGCGCGACCAGGCCCTCGAACAAATCTTGCGGCATGGCGAAGGTGAAGAACGCCGCCGCGGCGCCGGCGAACAGGCTGAGGCCGGCGTCGAGCGCCGCCAGGGTTCGCGTGGTCTTCGTCGTCCCGGTCATCAACCCGCCTTGCCCGTCAGCTTCTGGTAAGTGGGCATGTAACTTGAAATATTTGACGACCAGTTACGATCCCGCTCGACGAAGCGGCGGGCGTCGTCGCGCCTCTGCTCCCACAGCGGCCGGTTGGCGAACAAAGTGTCGAGCGCGTCGGCGAGGGCCTGGGGATCGCCGGCCGGAAACAGGGTGCCCGTCACGCCGTCCTCGATCAGCTCGCGATGGCCGCCGACGTTGGAGGCGACCACCAATTTGCGCTGGGCCATCGCCTCCAGGGGCTTCAGCGGCGTGACCAGCTCGGTGAGGCGCATCGCCTTCCGCGGATAAGCGAGGATGTCGATCAGGCCGTAATAGCGGTCGACCTCGTGATGGTCGATGCGGCCGGCGAAGTGGATGCGCTCGCGCGCGGGCGAGGCTTCGGCCTGGGCCTTGAGCGCGTCCTCCATCGGCCCGCCGCCGACCAGCAGCAGATGGGCCTTGGGGCGCCTGGCGAGCAGCAGCGGCATGGCGGCGACGAGATCGTCGAGCCCTTCATAATCGTAGAAGGAGCCGATGAAGCCGACCACGTCGGCGCCGGCGAGGCCGAGGCGGCGGGCGAAAGCGAGGTCGGGGCCGAGCGGGCTGCCGAACAAGGTCATGTCGACGCCGTTGGGGGCGACGACGATCTTGTCGGGGGCGATGCCGCGGGCGACGAGGTCGCGGCGCAGGCCCTCGCAGATCACCGCGACGGCGTCGGCCCGGCGCGCCGCCCAGGTCTCGAGGCGGCGGATCAGCCGATAGCGGGCCGAGCCCTCGCGGCCGGTGCCGTTGCCGACCGCGGCATCCTCCCAGAAGGCGCGGATCTCGTAGAGCAAGGGCAGGCCGCGGCGCCGGGCGACGGGCAGAGCGGCGAGCGCGTTGAGGACGGGCGAATGGACGTGGAGCTGGTCGGGCTTCCATTCGTCGACGAGGGCGTCGAGGCGGCGCGACAGCGCCCGCACCTCGCGCCATTCGGAGAGCGGCGAAGGCGTGGGCGCCGGGCGCGGGGTGCGGAAGAAGGCGATCCCCTCGATCGTCTCGGGATCCGGGCCGGCGGCGCGGTGCCGGGTGCCGGTGAGGCACGCCACCTCAAGCCCGCGCGCCCGCTGCGCCGTGACGATGGCGCGGGTGCGGAAGGTATAGCCGCTATGGACCGGCAGGCTGTGGTCGAGCACGTGGAGGATGCGCATGGCGCCCGCTATGCCCGAGGAGGCTTAACGGCCCGTCAACCGCGGGGGGATAGGGGGGAGGACAGAACTCCAGTCCTCCCTGTCGCCGCAGGCGATGGGGAGGGGGACCGTGCGCCGCACGGTGGAGGGGCCGGCGGCGCCGTTCGCCCCTCCACCACCCTTCGGGTGGTCCCCCTCCCCATCCGCTGCGCGGACAGGGAGGACCAGCCGGACGAGGCCGAGCCATGATCGACAATTTCGCGCTGGCGCTGAGCCATGGGCTGCTGATCCTGGCCGCCTGGCGCCTCGTGTCGCGCGCGGACCTCGACGACGACCGCGCCGCGCCCGGCCCGGCGCCGCGCGCGCCCTTCGGCAAGGCGAAGCGGCGTGCGTGACCTCGCCTTCGTCGGCTACCTTCTCGCTCTTCTCGCGCTCGGCTTCCGGCGGCCGTTCCTGTTCGTGCTCGCCTACGCCTATGTCGACATCGTCTCGCCCCAGCACCTTTCCTATTTCCTGCTGAACGCGGTGCCGCTGTCGATGATCGTCGCCGCCCTCGCCATCGGCGGCTGGGCGCTGGCCGACGACAAGAAGGGCTTCGCGATCGCGCCGCGCCAATGGCTGATGATCCTGCTGCTCGCTTATGCCGGCTTCACCACCCTCCACGCCGACGTGCCCGACCATGCGCCCGAAAAATGGGAATGGGTGTGGAAGTCGATGGTGTGGGCGATCTTCCTGCCCGCGACCCTGCGCACCCGGCTGAGGGTCGAGGCCTATCTTTTGTTCATGACCCTGTCGGCGGCGGCGATCATCATCGTCGGCGGGATCAAGACCGCGGCCTCGGGTGGCGGCTACGGCGCGCTCAACCTGATGGTGTCGAGCAATAGCGGGCTCTACGAGGGCAGCACCATCTCGACGGTGGCGATCGCGATCATCCCGATCATCCTCTGGCTCGCCCGCCACGGCACCATCTATCCGGCCGACTGGCGGGTGAAGCTGTTCGCCGCCAACCTCGTCTTCGCCTGCCTGTTGATCCCGGTCGGGACCGAGGCGCGCACCGGCCTCGTCTGCATCGGCGTGCTGGGCGTGCTGATGCTGAGGAACGTCAGGCGGCGGCTGCCCTACATGGCGGGCGTGGCGCTGGCGGTGGCGGTGGCCGTGCCCCTCCTGCCGCAAAGCTATGCCGAGCGGATGAGCACGATCCAGAACTACCAGGCCGACAATTCGGCCTCGACCCGGCTGGCGGTGTGGAAGTGGACCTGGGACTATGCCAAGGCGCATCCGCTGGGCGGCGGGTTCGAGGCCTATCGCCAGAACCAGCTCCAGGTCCACACGGTCGACGCCAAGGGCGCGGGGCCGGTGCAGGAAGTCGACTGGCGGGTCCAGGCCGACCGCGCCCGCGCCTATCATTCCTCCTATTTCGAGATGCTGGGCGAGCAGGGCTTCCCCGGCCTCGGCCTGTTCCTGCTGATCCACGCCATCGGCCTGTGGCGGATGGAGGCGGTGCGGCGGCGCTACAGGAAGCGCGACGGCGAGGAGGGCTGGATCGCGCCGCTCGCCACCGCTTTGCAGGGCGCGCAGCTCATCTACCTGGTCGGCTCGCTGTTCGTCGGCATCGCCTTCCAGCCCTTCGTGTGGATGCTGATCGCGGTGCAGATCGGCTTCGACGCGCTGGTGCGGCGGAGGAACGAACCGAGCGGCCGCGCGGTTAAGCGCCCCGCATGCTCCGATACGTCGACGATTCCCGGCCCGGCATCACCCGCAAGCGCCGCGGCCGCTATTGGCAATATTTCCATCCCGACGGCCGCCGCGTCACCGACCGCGACGAGATCGACCGGCTGAACGGGATCGGCATGCCGCCGGCCTATGAGCGCTGCTGGTTCTGCCCCGACGCCAACGGCCACATCCAGGCGGTCGGCTACGACGCCAGGGGCCGCAAGCAATATCGCTACCATCCGGACTTCCGCGCCGAGCGGGAAGCGCGGAAATATGAGCGGCTCGCCGCCTTCGGCCGGGCGCTGCCCAAGCTGCGCGCCAAAGTGGAAGCCGACCTCGCGGGCAAGCCGACGGCGATGGAGACCGTGCTCGCCGCGGTGGTGCGGCTGATCGACGAGACCCGGATGCGAATCGGCAACGAGGAATATGCGCGCGACAACAAGAGCTTCGGCGCGACCACTCTGCGCAACCGCCACGCCAGGGTGGAGCGCGGGCGCCTCAGGATCAGCTATGCCGGCAAGCACGGCGTCAAGCGCACCGTCACCCTCTCGGACCGCAACCTGGTGCGCGTCGCCCGGCGCACCCAGGACCTGCCCGGCCAGCATCTGTTCGAATACGAGACCGACGAGGGCGTGTGCCCGGTCACCTCGGGCGACGTGAACGCCTACATCAAGGCGGCGATGGGCGACGATTTCACCGCCAAGGACTTCCGCACCTGGGGCGCCAGCGTCATCGCCTTCGATGCGGTGCTGGACAAGCTCAAGGAGCACGGCAGCGTCAAGCTGAAGAGCGTGATCGAGCCGGTCGCCGAGGCGCTCGGCAACACCCCCGCGATCAGCCGCAAATCCTACGTCCACCCGGCGCTGATCGAGGCGGCGAAGGATGCCGGCGCGATCGGCGAGCGCAAGCTGCCCCGGGCGACCAAACACCTCTCGGGCGCCGAGCGCGGCCTGATCGAATTCCTAGACGCTCTGCCCCAGGAAACGGCAAGGGTGGACGAGAAGGCGTTCGCCAAGGCAAAAGTCACCTCCAGGACGAAACGGCAGGCGGAGGCGGAGATGGCGCGCGAGGCGGCCAAGGGGCTCGAAGCGGAAGCGGCCTGATGCTCTGGTTCGAGACGGACAAAGTTCAGCACGCCGGCAATGCCGCGTCCGCCGCCGCGTCGCACGCCTCGGCCAACGCGTCGGCCAACGCGTCGCTGACCGCCGACCATATCTCCCAGCGCGGCGCGGCCTTGGCGAGCGAGACCTACCAATGGGCGAGCGGCAACGCCGTCGGAATCCTCATCGCAGCGGGCATCGGCACGGCGATCGCGGTGGCGCTGATCGCGCTGCGCGCCTTGGGCTGCCGGCTGATCGAGAAGCTCGGCACCGACCCGCACTGGCCGGTCATCTTCGCCCGCGTCCTCTCGAAGACCAAGGTTTATTTCATCGTCCTGGCATCCGCCGAGCTCGTCGCCGAGCACGCTTTCACGCCGCCGACCCTGCTCCAGCTCATCCACGTCCTGTTCGTCGTCGCCTTCGCCATCCAGGCGGCGATCTGGGCGCGCGAGCTGGTCCTGGGCTATATCGAGCACCGGGTCGGCGCCGACGAGAACCATTCGACGCTCGGCTCGGCGGTCGGCATCATCCGCCTGCTCGTCACCATCGCCTTCTTCGCGATCGCGATCATCCTCATCCTCGACAATCTCGGGGTGAACGTGACCGGGCTGGTCGCCGGCCTCGGCATCGGCGGCATCGCCATCGGCCTCGCCGCCCAGGGCATCTTCCAGGATCTGTTCGCGGCCCTCTCGATCCTGTTCGACAAGCCGTTCCGCCGAGGCGAGTCGATCCGCTTCGGCGACATCAACGGCACGGTCGAGAATATCGGCCTCAAGACCACCCGCCTGCGCTCGATCACAGGCGAGCAGGTGGTCGTCGCCAACGCCAAACTGCTCGAGCAGCAGATCCACAATTACGCCCATCTCGAGGGGCGCCGGATCATCCTTGGCCTCGGCCTCGTCTGCCAGACCCCGCCCGAAGTCTGCGCCCGCCTGCCCGCGCTCCTGAAGGAAATCGTCGAAACCAGCCCCAAGGCGAAATTGGTCCGCTGCGGCATGATCGGCTTCGGCGCCTCGACGCTCGATTACGAGCTGCAGTTCGACGTCATGTCGAAGGACTGGGACAAGGTCTATTCGACGAGGAGCGAGGTCTGCATCGCCATCCTCGACCGCTTCAACCGCGAGAACATCCAGCTCGCCTACCCCAGCCAGACCACCTTCACCGCCGCCCCCGACGGCACCCTCGTCATGCCCTACCCGCCGGTATGCCGGGCCGGGAAGGACGCGGCGCCGGAGCAGCCCAGCAAGGAGCCGCAAGGGCAGGACTGACCTACCCGCGTCGCGAGCGCCGTGGCAGCCCCTCCCTTCCAGGGAGGGGAGTTCATAGAGCGGCGTATTCCTCCAGCCGGGCGATCTGCGCCGCTTTCTCCCTGGGCGACAGGAACGACCCCTCGAAGCTGTTGCGCGCGATCTCGGTCAGTTGCTCGCGCGTCAGGCCCCTCCCTTCCGCGGCCGCCCAGTAATTGGCGTTGATGTAGCCGCCGAAATAGGCCGGGTCGTCGGAGTTCAAGGTCACCTTCAGCCCCGCCGCCAGCATCGCATCGACGGGGTGATCGGTCATGGCGCCGACGACGCAGAGCTTGAGGTTGGAGAGCGGGCAGACGGTGAGCGTCATGCCCTCGCGCGCCAGCCGCGCGACGAGGGCCGGATCCTCCATCGAGCGGTTGCCGTGGTCGAGCCGGTCGACGTGGAGCAAATCGAGCGCTTCCCAGACGTAAGCGGGCGGCCCTTCCTCGCCGGCATGGGCGACGCGCTTCAGGCCCCGCTCGGCCGCGGCGGCGAAGACGCGGGCGAACTTTTCAGGCGGGTGGCCGACTTCGGAGCTGTCGAGGCCGACCGCCTCGATATGCTGAAGCCACGGCTCGGCCTGGCGCAGCGTCGCGAACGCCGCTTCCTCGTCGAGGTGGCGCAGGAAGCAGAGGATGAGCTTCGAGGTGAGGCCGTGCTTCTCGCGCGCCTCGTCCATGCCCGCGAGCAGACCGCGCATCACCACGTCGAAGGCGATGCCGCGGTCGGTGTGGGTCTGGGGGTCGAAGAAGATTTCGGCGTGGGTGACGGCATCGGCGGCGGCGCGATCGAAATAGGCCGAGGCGAGGTCGCGGAAATCCTCCTCGGTGCGGAGCACGTCAGCGCCGCGATAATAGATGTCGAGGAAATCCTGGAGGTTGGAGAAGCTGTAAGCGGCCCGCACCTCCTCGACGCTGGCGAACGGTATCTCCACCCGATTGCGCCGGGCGAGTTCGAACATGAGCTCGGGCTCGAGGCTCCCTTCGATGTGGATGTGGAGCTCGGCCTTCGGGAGGCCGGAGATGAAATCGGTGAGGTCGCTCATGCGGGCAACGCTAGCGCGTCGGCGGCCGGACTGGCTAGCCTAGTCGTCGGTGCGCACCGGCGGCCGCTCGGTGCGAAAGACGACGACGCCATCGTAGATTCCCGCCCAGCGTGCGGTGACGGTGGCGCGGTGATCGAACAGGGTGGAAGGCCGCACGCCGAGCGCCGCCAGCGCCGCCGGGCCCGCATAGACCGCCTCGTCGCTGCCGCGGCCCGTCAGCACGCCTTCGAGCGAGTCGGGGGAAGCAGGCAAAATCGCCTTCGGCGCCCGCGGCGTCCAGTGGAACGCGCCGCTCGCCGCCGAGAAGCCCAGCGCGAACGCCCGCCTGCCATATTCGCGGTGCAGCGGCGCGCCCAAATTGCTGCCGGCCGAGAATTCGGCGATCAGCGCCGGGTCCTTGGCGATATGCACGTTCTCGGCCCAGACGATGATCTTCGCGCCGGGCTTCAGCCGTGCGGCAAGCCACCGGAAGTTGAGGTACATCGAGCGGTCCCGCCCCGCGATCCGGATCGGCATGTCGACGAAGTCGCGCCGGAGCGCCCGCTCGATGCTGGCGAGCATCTCCAGATATTCCTCGCGACCCGCCGCATCGGCGCGGCTCGCCAGCACCGCGCCCCGCATCCGCCCGACGCAGTCCTGGACGCGCGCGATGCTCGCCGGGTCGTGAGGCGAGGCGTCCGAATATTCAAACCGCATGCGCTGCCCAAGCGCCGCCTCGCACGCCTCGCGCTGACCCGGCGGCAGGAAGCGGGCGAGCTCGGCGGGCATCGCCTTCAGCGAGTAGAAGGCGCCCAAGGCGCCCAGCTGGTCGTCGAGGCCGCCCAGCGTCAAGCGCCCGGTCCGCGCCTGCTGCGTCAGGAACGCGACCAGCGGCGCCACCTCCCGGTCCCTGTTCCAGATGGCGCCGATGGCGGACGAGACCATGTCCTCCGTCACCGGCTCGCGCCGACGCACCGCGCGCTGGACCGCGAGGAAGTCGTAATGGCCCGCCTCGAAGAAGACGGCGCGGTAACCGCACCGCGTCACCAGCCGCTTGATCAACTCCGTCTTGAAGACGGGCGTCTTGCCGTCGCCGTGGAAACCGTTTTCGCCGAGCAGCGCGACCTGCTTGCCGCACAAATCCCGCTCCGCCGCCCGCAGCGCCGGCTCCCAGGCGCGGGCTTCATCGGCGGCGGCGGGGGCGGAGGCGGCGGCGAGGGCGAGGGCGAGCGCTGCGAACAGGATCATGCGCCATCGTGGCGCATCGCTCCCCCGCCCCGCAAGGGGAGTTTCCCTCGGCCTCAGCCCGGCCGGAAGCGGCGGCGGCGCGCCTCTATCTCGTAGCGGTAGAGGGGCTTGATCGCGCGGTTGACGAACTCGCCGGCCGACGCCGCGGCGAGGAGGGCGTCGAACACGGCCTCGGGCACGTCGAAATAGCGGTAGCGGTCGCCGCCTTTGTACCAGAGGTCGAGCGTCGCCGCCTCGGGATCGAAGGCGGCGCGGTCGATCGCGCTCGATTCCAGATCGTGGACGCGCAGGCGCCCCGTCATCAGAAGCCCACGTCCTCCAGGCTCAGCAAGGTGGCGTTGCCGCCGGCGCTGGTCGTGTCGGTGCTGGTCACCCGCTCGGCGCAGAAGCGGGGGAGGTAATGGGGGCCGCCGGCCTTGGGGCCGGTGCCCGACAGGCCTTCGCCGCCGAACGGCTGCGAGCCGACGATGGCGCCGATCATCGAGCGGTTGACGTAGAGATTGCCGACCGTGGCATTCTCCTCGACCGTCTCCGCCGCGCGGGCGATGCGGCTGTGAAGGCCCATGGTGAGGCCGAAGCCGGAGCGGTTGACCCGCGCCACCGTCTCGGCGAGCCGCCCCGCCGGCCAGGTCGCGACGTGGAGCAGGGGGCCGAACCATTCCTTCCTGACGTCCTCGACGCGGTCGACGCGGATCAGGGTCGGCGGCACGTAGAGCCCGCCTTCGTTGGGCACGGCGACGGTCTCGATCCAGCGGGCGCGGCTTTCCTCGCGATGGGCCATCAGCCGGTCGTAGGCGCCGCGGTCGATGACAGGGCCGACGTCGGTGGCGGGATCGGCGGGGTCGCCGACGATTAGGGCTTGCATCGCGCCGGCGAGCATCTCCAGCGTCCGCTCGGCGATCTCCTCCTGGAGGAGAAGGACGCGCAGCGCCGAGCAGCGCTGCCCGGCCGAACGGAAGGCGGAAGTGACGACGTCGACCACCACCTGCTCGGGGAGGGCGGTCGAATCGACGATCATCGCGTTGATGCCGCCGGTCTCGGCGATGAACGGGACGATCGGCCGCTCGTCGTCGTCGAGCAAAGAGCGCGCGATGCGCTTCGCCGTCGCGGTGGAGCCGGTGAAGGCGATGCCGGCGATGCGGCTGTCCTCGACCAAAGCCGCGCCCATGTCCGGCCCGCCGGGGGCGAGGATGAGGGCGTCCTCGGGGATGCCGGCGCCGTGGGCGAGGCCGACGGCATAAGCGGCGATCTCGGGCGTCTGCGGCGCGGGCTTGGCGACGACGGTGTTGCCGGCGACGAGGGCGGCGGTGACCTGGCCGAGGAAGATGGCGAGCGGGAAGTTCCACGGCGCGATGCAGATCCAGGCGCCGCGTCCTTCCATCCTGAGGACGTTGCGCTCGCCGGTCGGGCCGGGCAGCTCGACGGGCTGGAGGCCGCCGCGCGCCTGGTTGGCGTAATAGCGGCAGAAATCGACCGCCTCGCGCACCTCGGCAAGAGCGTCGGGGATCGTCTTCTTGGCTTCCTGCACGCAGATCCGCATCAGCGCGTCGCGCTCCTGCTCGAGCAGATCGGCGAGGCGGTCGAGGCACGCCGCGCGGTGCTCGACGGGGCGCGCCGACCAGGCGGGAAAGGCGGCGACGGCGCGGGAGACCATCGCCTCCGCCTCCACGGCGCAGCCTCGCCAATGATCGCCGGTGGAAGTCACGGCCTTGCCGCCGCTTCGGCTTTCGCGGGGCTGATGGCTTACCGCCTTCGCCACGCGCGCCAGCTCGGCGGCGTCGTTGAGGTCGAGGCCCCGGCTGTTGCCGCGGACCGGCTCGAACAGGTCGCGGGGGAGGGGGATGGCGGGGTGGCGGGCGCCGCCGACCGCGGCGATCTTCGCCACCGGATCGGCGAGGATGTCGGCGTCGGACAAGCTTTCGTCGGCGAGCTGGTGGACGAAGGAGGAATTGGCCCCGTTTTCGAGCAGGCGGCGGACGAGATAGGCGAGCAAATCGCGGTGGCCGCCGACCGGCGCGTAGATGCGGGTATGGTAGCCCTGCTCGCGCACCAGGGGCTCGTAGAGCCCTTCGCCCATGCCGTGCAGGCGCTGGAACTCGAAGTCGCGGCTCTTGCCCGCCCATTCGAGGATGGTGGCGACGGTGAGCGCGTTATGGGTGGCGAAAGCGGGGTAGATGTGCGCCGCCGCCAGCATGTCGCGGGCGCAGGCGAGGTAGGAGACGTCGGTCGCCGCCTTGCGGGTGAAGAGGGGGTAATCGGCGAGCCCCTGCTCCTGCGTGCGCTTGATCTCGCTGTCCCAATAGGCGCCTTTGACCAGCCGCACCGCGATCCGCCGCCCGGTCGCGGCGCCGAGCGCGTCGGCCCAGGCCAGGGTCGGGCGGCAGCGTTTGCCATAGGCCTGGACCGCCATGCCGAGCCCGTCCCAGCCGGCGAGCGAAGGGAGGCCCGCCACCGCTTCGATGATGTCGAGGCTCATCTCGAGCCGCTCGGATTCCTCCGCGTCGATGGTCAAGCCGATGTCGGCGTCCTTTGCCAGCACCGCCAGCGCCTCAATTTGGCCGATCAGCGAGGGGACGCAGCGTTCGTATTGCGCCACCTCGTAACGCGGGTGGAGGGCGGAGAGCTTGACCGAGATGGAATGGCCGCGGCGCGCGACCTTGCCGACGGCGCGGATCGCCTGCTCGTAGGCGTCGAAATAGCGCTCGGCGTCGGGGAAGGTGCGCGCCGCTTCGCCGAGCATGTCGAAGCTCGCCGTGAAGCCGGCATTCTCCTTGCGCTCCATGCGGCGCAGGGCCTCGTCGATGTTGCGGCCCATGACGAAAATCTCGCCCATCAGCTTCATCGCCGCGCCGACCGCCTGCCGAACGAACGGCTCGCCGACGCGGCCGATGAGCCGCTTCAGGGCGCTGGCCTGCTCGCTCTCGCTGACCAAAGCGCGGCCGATCACCAGCCCCCAGGTCGCCGAATTGACCAGGGTGGAGGCGGACTTGCCCTTGTGGGCGCGCCAATCGGCATTGCCGAGCTTGTCGGCGATCAAGGCGTCGGCGGTCTCGGGGTCGGGCACGCGCAGGAACGCCTCGGCGAGCGACAGCAAGGCGATGCCTTCGGACGTGTTGAGGCGATATTCCTGGAGGAATTGGTTGACCCAGCCGGAGGATTGCGCGGCGCGCAGCTCGGCGAGCATGCCGAGCGCGCGGCTTTCGACGCGGCGGCGCGACTCGGCGTCGAGGCGTGCGTCGTGGAGCAGAGGCTTGAGCACGTCCGGCTCGGCGGCGCGGTGGAGGCGGCGGATTTCCCCGCGGGCGGCGGCCGTAGCGTCCGCTTCAACACTCTTGAGTCTCATGGGACGGGCGCTCTAGACCCCCTCAATGCCGACCGCCACCCTCGACGAGATACGCGCCCACCTCGGCGAGGAGGTCGGCGTTTCGGACTGGATCCTCGTCGACCAGGCGCGGATCGACGCCTTCGCCGAGGTGACCGAGGACCGCCAGTTCATCCACGTCGATCCGGACGCGGCGGCGCGCACCCCGTTCGGCGGCACGATCGCCCACGGCTTCCTCACCTTGTCGCTGCTCTCGCGCATGGCCGCCGACGCGATGCTGCGGCCGGACGAGGTGAAGATGGGCGTCAATTACGGCTTCGACCGCGTCCGCTTCATGGCGCCGGTGCGCAGCGGCAAGCGCGTGCGCGGCCGCTTCACCCTCACCGCCTTCGACGAGAAGAGGCCGGGGCAATACCAGTTCGTCCACCAGGTGACGGTTGAGATCGAGGGGGAGGAGAAGCCGGCCTTGGTCGCGGACTGGATCGGAATGCTGTTCGTCTAGGCGGCGGCGAGGTGCCGAACGCCAAGCCGGATGCTGATTACGCCGAGTCAGTCTTTCGCAAGTTCGCCCAGTGCCTGCCGATGCCTCCGCATGACCTCGCGGGCCACGCGCATCTGTGCCTCGAACTCGGTGGGGGCCAGCACAAGTTCCACGCCGCCGGCTGTCTTCGTCGCTATCAGGGTCTGACCAACGCGCGCACCAAGGTGATCGAGCGCCTCCTGAGGCAGAACCAGCCCCGCCGCGCTGCCGATTTTCTCGATCTTGAGCTTGTAGATCATGTGAAGCTTATCGCGCACCTGCCCTTGGAATGTCTACCACCGCCGCCTTCCCCCTCGCGCGTCGCCGCGCTAGGGAGACCGTTCCTCAGCCGGAAAGAAAAGCCATGGCCAGCCGCGAAGCCGTCATCGTCTCCACCGCCCGCACCGCCATCGGCAAGGCGTATCGGGGCGCGTTCAACGCGACGCCCTCGCCGACGCTCGCCAGCTTCGCGATCAGGGCGGCGGTCGAGCGGGCCGGGATCGACCCGGCCGAGGTGGACGACGTGATCATCGGCGCGGCGCTCCAGCAGGGCGTGCAGACGACGATCGGGCGCACCGCCGCCTTGCGCTCGGGGCTGCCGGTCACCGTCGCGGGCATGTCGATCGACCGGCAATGCTCGTCGGGGCTGATGGCGATCGCCACCGCGGCCAAGCAGATCATCGTCGACCGCATGCCGGTCTGCGTCGCCGGCGGAGTCGAGTCGATCAGCCTCGTCCAGACGCCGGAGATGCGGCTGGGGCCGGACCCGGAGCTGCTCTCCATGCACAACGGCGTCTACATGCCGATGATCCAGACCGCCGAAGTGGTCGGCAAGCGCTACACGGTCAGCCGCGAGCGGCAGGACCGCTACGCTTTGCGCTCCCAGCAGCTCACCGCCAAGGCGCAGGCGGAAGGGCGGTTCGACGCGGAGATCGTGCCGGCCACCGTGAAGATGAAGGTGACGAACCGGGAGACCGGCGAAACCTCGATGCAGGAGGTCACCATCGCCAAGGACGAGGGCAACCGGCCGCAGACCACGTACGAGGATCTCGCCAAGCTCCAGCCGGTGATGGGGCCCGAGGCGATGATCACGGCCGGCAACGCCTCGCAGCTTTCCGACGGCGCCTCGGCCTGCGTGCTGATGGAGGCCGGGCTCGCCGCCGAGCGCGGGCTCGAGCCGCTCGGCCGCTACGTCGGCATGGCGGTGGCGGGGACCGAGCCCGACGAGATGGGCATCGGCCCGGTGTTCGCGGTGCCCAAGCTGCTCGACCGCTTTGGCCTCAAGGTCGACGACATCGGCCTGTGGGAGCTGAACGAGGCCTTCGCCGTCCAGGTGCTCTATTGCCAGGACCGGCTCGGCATCCCCGACGACCGCCTGAACGTCGACGGCGGCTCGATCTCGATCGGCCACCCCTACGGCATGTCGGGCGCGCGGATGACCGGCCACGCCCTCATCGAAGGCAAGAGGCGCGGCGCCAGATGGGTGGTGGTGACGATGTGCGTCGGCGGCGGCATGGGCGCGGCCGGGCTGTTCGAGGTGCTTTAGGGTCCTAGCTCAGCTTTTGCCGCCGAGCGTCTTGGCGAAGCGGTAGCTTGTGCGCTCATAGCCTTGGGCGCGGTAGAAGGCATGGGCGCCGCCGAGCTCGATGTTGCTGGTCACTTCGACGAGGCCGCAGCCGGCGGCGCTGAGCTGCGCCTCGGCCTCGGCGAGCAAGGCGGCGCCGACGCCCCGCCCGCGCGCCTTTTCCGCGACCACCATCAATGTCACCCGGCCGACCGGCGCCGGGCGATGGAGGACCGGCGTCACGTGCCAGGCGAGGAGGCCGATCGCGCCGCCTTCGTCCGCGACCAGCGGCGGCTCGCCGCTCTTGCGAAGCGCCGCGAGGCGCCGCTTTACGTCGGCGGCCGGCGTCGGAAAGCCGAGCGCGCCGAGCAGCGCCGAGATCGCGTCGGCGTCGCGCGGCGCGGCTTCGCGAACCTCGAGCCTGGGCTTGGCGGGAGGCGGCGGAGCGGGCGGCGGCGGGGGCGGAGCCTTGCGCCTGGCCTTGGCCGGCCGCGGCACTTCGGGCGACGCGCGCAGCGACTGCTTCCAGCTCGCCGCGAGGCCGCCGCGCAGATAGGCCTCGATCTCCTCGGCGGTGGCGGTGAGGCCGTCGGCGCCGAAGCCGTACACGTCCTGGCCGGTCTTCGGGTCGCGCAGGCCGTAGCGGCCATAGTCGCCGCCCGGCTTGCGCCGGCGCGACTTGACGAGGCGGCAGCCGCGATTGGCGGCCATGTCGCGGAGCCAGTCGTCCTCGGCCATGGCGCCCTCCTGTCGCGGCGCGGGGCGGCCGTCAACCGGTGCGGCGCGGTGGGGCGGGCGCGAACCGCCACTCGGCGCCGCCCGAGCATTTGACCCCGGCGAGGGTGACGGTGCGGCCGGCCTCGAGATCGGCGAGCAAGGCGCTCACCTGCTCGCCGCGCGGCGCCGCGCCGGTCAGAGCCGCCGTGACGAGGCGGCGCAGGATCTCGCGGGGGAGGCCGCGCGGGTCGAGCCGCCACCCCGCGCCGTCGCGGCGGAGGCGCTCGGCGGCGAGGGTCGCGGCGGCGGCCGTGAGGGCTTCCTCGGCCTCGGCAAGCGCGGCGGCGGAGCGCGCCAGCGCCGCCGGATCGAGCCACGGCGCCTCGGCGAGGCGGCGGCGGACGCGGACGCGGTCATAGGCCGGATCGGCGTTCGACGGGTCGTCGATGGGGGTCAGCCCTTCGACGCGGACCAGGGCGGCGAGTTCGTCGCGGCGCCAGCCGAGCAGCGGCCGGACCAGAACGGCGTCGTCGAAGGGTGTGCGGGCGCGGATGCCGGCGAGGCCGGCCACGCCCGAGCCGCGATTGAGGCGCATGAGCAGAGTCTCGGCCTGATCGTCGGCATGGTGGGCGGTGAGCAGCCAGGCGAGACCGCGTTCGCGCATCCAGGCCGTGAGCACCGCGTAGCGCGCCTCGCGCGCCGCCGCCTGCAGGCCTTCCCCCGCCCGCGCCACGCTCGCGTCGAGGATGTCGTGCGGGATGCCGCGGTCGGCGCAGATCCGGGCGACGAACGCCGCTTCCCCGGCGCTCTCCGGCCGCAGGCGGTGATCGACGGTCGCGGCGCGGACGCGGCCGGGGAAGGCGGCTTCGGCGAGGAGCAGCAGGGCAAGGCTGTCGGGGCCGCCGGAGACGGCGACGGCCAGCGGCCCGGCCGGCGCCGGAACGAGCGCGGCGAGGTCGCGGGCGAAGCGGTGGACGGCCTCTTTCTCGATCATCGTTCATGCCTAGACCGGCGCCCGCGGAGGCGGAAGTCGTGGCGGACGAACGCTTCGCCGCTACGGCCGCGCAACGAGGGCAACGTCGCCGCCGCCTCCGCCTTTCTGCCTGCGAGGACAGGTGAGCCCCCCGCGCGGCGTCCCGCGGGCGGCGGAGGGTGTTTCGACATGGACAACGACGCCGGGTTCCTGCGCGCGCAGGCCGAGAAATGCCGCTGGCTGGCCGAGCGGGTCAATGCCGACGACGTCGGCGAGACCCTGCGGAGCATGGCGCGCGACTATGACGAACGCGCGGACCGGATGGACGAGGCCGGCGAGGCTCCCTGATCAGCGGCACTTCGCCTGGGCGCGGGCGGCCGGCAGTTGCTGCTTGAGCCAGGGACGCATGGTCGGGCCGTAGACGTCCTGCAATTCGTCATAGGCCTTGCAGGCGTCGGCGGGCTTCTTCAGCGCGACCAGGGCCTGGCCGAGGAAATAGAGGCTGTCGGCCGCCCGCTCGCCCTTCGGGTTGCCCTGGTAATTGGCGAGCAGCAGCTTCGCCGCCGCCGCCGGCTTGCCGTCGTCCAGATAGGCACGGCCGGCGAGATTGGCCGCCCAGCTCGCATAGCGATGCTCGGGATAGGCGCGGGCGACGCCTTCGAGCATCTTGATCGCCTCGGCGTAGCGCTTCTGCTCCCAGAGGTGGAAACCTTCGTTGTAATCGGCCTCGGCGTCGCCGGAAGCGGCCTCGGAGGAGGAGACCCAGTCGGGCAGCGCGGCGGACGCCGCCTGGCGCGGGCCCTTACCGCGCACGGGGGCGGGCTTGGCCGGGGGCGGCTCGGCGGCGGCCGCGCTTGCCGGCGGCGGGGCGGCGGTGTGCTCGAGCGCGTCGAGACGGGCGGAAACGCCGTCGCGAAGCTGGCCGACCTGGGTCTCGAGGGTGCGGACGCGATTGCCGTTCTGCTCGGCCATGCCGGTGAGCTGGCGCAGCTGGGTCTCGATCGCGTCGAGCCGGGCGGTGAGGTCAGCGATCGGCGCGGTGGCGGGGACGCCGGCCGCCTCGGCGGCGCCTTGGCCGGGGGCGATCTCGGGAGAGACGACCGGGCCGTTCGGGAACACCCTGCGCTGGACGGCGCGCAGTTCCTGCTCGAGCCGCTCGATCCTCTTCTCCGGCGTCTCGGCCCGCCCCTGGGCGAGCGCGGGCGTGCCGAGGCACGCGAGCAAAGCTACACAAATCAAACGCCTACGCATGGTCGTCCCCTCTCCGCCGCCGACCTTAACGGGACCGGAGAGCGGATTGAAGCCGCTTTCTAGCGTGTCGGCACGGGGGGCGGGGCGGGGATCGGCGACTGGGCGCGGGCGGCGAGATCGGCGGCGCGCAGGCTGACGTTGGCGACGGTCTTCTCGGGCGGGCCGAGCGGCGGGACGGCGGCGCCGCCGACCGTGACGTTGAGGACGTTGGCGCGGCCGGTGCGGAGCGTCGGCGCCGCGGCGTCGGCGGGGACCTGGTAGCGCTCGCCGCCCTTCAGGATGCCCTGAAACAGGGCCTTGGGCCTGGCGCCGTCGCTGACGCGCAGCCAGACGTCCTCGGTGGCGGTGAGCACGACGGGCCCGTTCGCCGCCGCGGCGGTCAGGGCGGGCGCCTGCGTCCGCTGGGCGGGCGCGGGCGCGGCGGCGGGCGGCGGCGAGGACGTCTCGACGATGTCGGTCGCGTCCGAGCCGCCGCCGACGGCGTGGCCGCGCCAGACCAGATAGGCGGCGACGATCAAAGCCGCGACGACGATGGCCGCGATCGCCATCCAGCGCGGCGGGACCCGGGCGGGGTCGGCCGGTTCGTAATAGGAAGCCGGGCCGCTGGCGACGTAACGGCCGCCGCCGCCCAATTGCTCGCGCACCTCGGCGCCGACCGCGGCGCCGTCGAGGCCCACCGCATTGGCGTAGGAACGGGCGAAGCCGACCGAATAGGTCACGGCGGGCATCGCGTCCCACTCGCCGCGCTCGATATGCTCGAGGTGGCGGATCGGGATGCGGGTCTGCTTGGCCACTTCCTCGAGGGTGACGCCCTTCTCCTCGCGGGCGACGCGCAGCCGCTCGCCCACCGGGCTTACCGCGGCCAGATCCTCATTCGGGTCGATTACCAAGTGCGCCATCCTCCTCGTCTTGCTCCGGCTTGTCACAGGACGCGCGCGGCGATGTCAACCGCGCCGGCGGCGGCTGGTCGAAGTCCGGGTCCGGCCTAGCCGATCAGCACGCCGCGCGTCTCGGCCCATTGCGAGAGGGCGGCGCGCATGTCGGGGGGCGGACGATCGAGCAAAGCGGCCACCGCGGGCATCACTTCGGCGCGGTCCAGCGAGCGGATCATCGCCTTGATCGCGCCGACCGCGATCGGCGTGATCGAGAAGCGGGTGAGGCCGATGCCGATCAGCGCCATGCATTCGAGCGTCCGCCCGCCCATCTCGCCGCACACCCCGACCGGCACTTCCGCTTCCTGGGCGGCGCGGACGACGCGGCGCAGGAAGCGCAGGATCGCGGGCGACAGCCAGTCGTAGCGCTCGGCCAGCTTGGGATTGGCGCGGTCGGCGGCGAACAGGAACTGGGTGAGGTCGTTGGTGCCGATCGACAGGAAATCGAGCCGCGGGAGGAGCAGATCGAGCTGCTCGGCGAGCGCGGGCACTTCGAGCATGGCGCCGTAGCGTATGTGGCTGGGCAGTAATTTCTTGCGGCCGGCCAGCCATTCGCGCTGCTGCTCGACGATCGCCCGGGCGGCCTCGAACTCCCAGGGCTCGGAGATCATCGGGAACATGATCGACAGCTCGCGCCCCGCGGCGGCTTCGAGCAACGCGCGGGCCTGCGCCTTCATCAGCCCGTCGCGGTCGAGCGCGAGGCGCAGCGCCCGCCAGCCGAGCGCGGGATTGTCCTCGGTCTCGCCGTCGCTGGTGTCGATATAGGGCAAGGCCTTGTCGCCGCCGATGTCGACGGTGCGGAACACCACCGGCTTGTCGCGGGCGGCGTCGAGCACCGATTTGTAGAGGCGCTGCTGGGCGTCCTTGCGGGGCAGGGTCGAGGAGACGAGGAACTGGAACTCGGTCCGGAACAGGCCGATGCCGTCGGCGCCGAGCAGGTCCAGCGCCGCGACGTCGTCGCGCAGGCCCGCATTGACGTTGACGGTGATGCGCACGCCGTCCTTCGTCACCGGGGGCAAATCGCGCATCGCGGCGAACTCGGCGCGGCGCTTCTGGGTCAAGGCGAGCTTGGCGTCGAAGGCGTCGGCGATGGCGGTGCCGGGGCGGACGAAGGCGACGCCGTCGCTGCCGTCGAGCAGCACCTCGTCGCCTTCGCCGATCGCCTGGCGGACGTTGCGCACCCGTCCCAGCATCGGCACGCCCATGGCGCGGGCGACGATGGTGACGTGGGCGGTCAGCGAGCCTTCCTCGAGGATCACGCCTTTCAGCCGCCGCCGGTCATATTCGAGCAATTCGGCCGGGCCGAGGTTACGGGCGATGAGGATGGCGTCGCCCTGCAGGCCCATCTGGGCCGCCGTGCCGAGCCGCCCGGAGACGATGCGCAACAGCCGGTTCGACAGATCGTCGAGATCGTGCATCCGGTCCTGGAGCAAGGGATCGTCGATCTCGCGCATGCGCATCTGCATGCGCTGGCGGACGCGCTCGATCGCCGCCTCGGCGGTCAGGCCCGAATCGATCGCCTCGTTGATCCGACGCGACCAGCCCTCGTCATAGGCGAACATCTTGTAGGTCTCGAGGATGTCGTGATGCTCGCCCGCGGTGCCGAATTCGGGCCCGGTCGTCATGCTGTCGATCTGCTCGCGCATCTTGCGGAAGGCCGAATAGACGCGGTGGCGCTCGGCCTCGACGTCCTCGGCGACGGTATGCTCGATCAGCACGCGCGGCTGGTGGTAGACGGCGAGCCCGCGCGCCATGCCGGTGACGAGCTTGAGCCCGTCGAGCCGGTGGAGGCCCGTCTCCCGCGCCGCGGCGTCGCCGCTTTCGGTGGCGCGGTCGGCGAGGCCGGCATTGGCGATCAGCTCGGAGAGCACCATCGCCACGGTCTGCAGGGCCTCGATCTCGACATCGTCATAGGCGCGCGGCTCGGCATGCTGGACGGCGAGGACGCCGATCGCGCGCTCCTTCCTGACGATCGGCACCCCAGCGAGGCTGTGGAACAATTCCTCGCCGGTTTCGGGCCGGTAGGCGAATTCGGGGTGGCTGACCGCCTCGGCGAGGTTGAGCACGGCCGCCTCGCGCGCGATGGTGCCGACCAGGCCTTCGCCCAGCGCGAGCTTGGTGACGTGGACGGCGCTCTGGTTGAGGCCGACCGTCGCGAACAGCTCGAGCACGCCGTCGCGCAGCAGGTAGATCGAGCAGACCTCGCTCGCCATCGCCTGGGCGATGATCTTGACCACCTTGTTGAGCTTGGCCTGGGCACCGAGTCGCGAGGCCATCACGTCGTGGAGGCCGGTCAGGATGACGCGGGCTGAGGTGGCCGATTGGGCGGGCATCAGCGGGGCCTAGCAGGAAGGCGAGGGCCTTCCAACACGCGCCCGCTTTAATCGCTACCGGGCGCGAAAGGGCAGGATGCGGGCGCGCTGGTGGTCGGGATCGACCGCGTCGGCGACGGCGCGGCCGAGCTCGGCCTGGGTGAAGGGCTTGGCGATGCGCGGGAGCGCGGCATGCTCGCCGGGGGCCAGCTCGGCGAAGCCGGTGGCGATCAGCACCGCAAGGCCGGGGCGGATCGCGCGCGCGGCGTCGGCGAGTTCGGCGCCGTTCATCCGCGGCATCGCGTAATCGGTGACGAGGAGGTCGACCGGGTGGGCGGCGAGGATCTCCAGTGCCTGCGGGCCGGATTCCGCCTGATGGACGACATGACCCAGCTCCTCGAGCATGGCGGCGGTGTTGAGGAGGACGAGCGGGTCGTCGTCGACCGCGAGGATGTTGAGGCTCGGCGTCGGTGGCTCGGGTTCGGGCGGCGTCTCACGATGGAAGGTGCGGGCGCCGTCCTCGTTGATCGTGGCGATGGGCAGCCAGACGCGGATGGTCGTGCCTTCGCCGGGCGCGCTCTGGATGTCGAGCGTGCCTCCCGATTGCTCGGCGAGGCCGTGGACCATCGACAGGCCGAGGCCGGTGCCCTTTCCGACGCCCTTTGTGGTGAAGAAGGGTTCGAGGGCGCGGCCGCGAATGGTCTCGTCCATGCCGGTGCCCCGGTCGATCACCGAGAGGCAGACGTAGCGGCCCGGCGCGAGGCCGCGGACGTCGTCTTCGCCGACGTGGCGATCCTCGGCGCAGATCAGCAAGGGCCCGCCCTCGGGCATGGCGTCGCGCGCGTTCATGGCGAGGTTGAGGAGGCCGAGCTCGAGCTGGTTGGCATCGGCCATCACCTGGCTGATCGAGAGCGGGAAGTGCGTGTCGATGGTGACCGTGGGCCCGAGCGAGCGCTGGAGCAGGTCGGCCATGCCGCGCACCAGCTGCGGGATATCGACCGGCGCGAGGGTCAGCTCCTGACGGCGGGCGAAGGCGAGCATGCGCTGGGTGAGCGAGGCGCCGCGCTGCGCCGCCTGCTCGGCATTGTCGATCAGCCGGGTGACGCGCGGATCGTCGGGCACGCGGCGGCGGAGCAGCTCGAGCGAGCCGAGCACGGCCATGAGCAGATTGTTGAAATCGTGGGCGACGCCGCCGGTGAGCTGGCCAATGGCTTCCACCTTCTGGGCGTGGAAGAAGGCCTCGCGCGCCTGTTCGAGCTGGCGCTGCGCCTCGCGCCGCTCGGTGAGGTCGCGGGTGATCTTGGCGAAGCCGAGCAGCTTGCCATTATCGTCCTTGATCGCGTCGATGACGACATGGGCCCAGAAGCGGGTGCCGTCCTTGCGGACCCGCCAGCCTTCGGCCTCGAACCGGCCCTCGCGCTCGGCGGTGCCCAGAGCGTGGCCGGGGAAGTCGATCGCCCGGTCCTCGGGGGTGTAGAAGCGCGAGAAATGCTGGCCGATGATCTCGTCGGCCGCATAGCCCTTGAAGCGTTGGGCGCCGAGGTTCCAGCTCGAGACGATGCCGGTCGGGTCGAGCATGTAGATGGCATAATCGGAGACGCTCTCGACGAGCAGCCGGAAGCGTTCCTCGGAGAGGCGCAGCTGCTCCTCGGCCTGTTTCTTCTCGGTGAGGTCGCGCGTGACCTTGGCGTAGCCCAATATGCCGCCGTCGGCGGCCCGGATCGGGTCGATGACGACATTGGCCCAGAAGCGGGTGCCGTCCTTGCGAACTCGCCAGCCCTCGGCCTCGAACCGGCCTTCGGTGCGGGCGGCCTCCAGCGCCCGCCAGGGGAGGCGCGTCGCCAAATCCTCGACAGTGTAGAAGCGCGAGAAATGCTGGCCGATAATCTCCTCGGCCTCATAGCCCTTGAAGCGATGGGCGCCGGGGTTCCAGCTCACCACATAGCCCTCGGGGTCGAGCATGTAGATCGCATAGTCCGTGACCGCGTCGATCAGGAGCCGGAAACGCCCGTCGTCATTTGCGATATTCGACACTTATGCCCCGCGCTTGCGCCCGCGCCCGATCCCCCCGGGAGGCACGGGTGATTGTCCGGCGAACATAACCTGCATCAAGCCGTCTTGGTTCCCCCCGGATGAGAATCCTTTGAGTGGGAGGCCAGAATCCGGACCGGCACAATTGTGCTGACAGGGCCGCAACGATCGATGTAAGCGGCGCGGCGGTAGAAAAGGGAAGGTGTTTCAATGTCCAAGCGGATGGTTCGTCTCCTTTCCACGTCGCTGCTCGCGGGCGCGGCATCCCTCACGGCGAGCCCGGCCTTCGCCAAATGCACCACCACCGGCACTAGCACGGTCTGCGACGCGACGCCGCCCAACCCGACCCAGGGGCCGGTGAGCGGCGGTCAGGTGCAGGTGCTGAACGGCAGCATCGTCGAGGATAACAATACGCAAGGTGCCGTGATCCGCATCTTGCCGGGGGGGAGCGTTACGACCGAGGCGGGAAGCCTCGTCCGGTCGGACGAGCAATTTGGAGGGGCCGTGAGCGTGGCCGGCGCGACGGCATCGCTGTCGGGAACGCTGCGCACGAGCGGTAACCTCAGCATCACCGCCTCGGCGTCGGGCGGTTCGACGCTGACGCTCAACCAGGGGGGATTGATCGAGAATCTCGGTTCGCTGACGCCCGGCAATGAGATCTTCGTGAGCGCCGGCATATCTGCAGTCGGCAACAGCGTGGTGCAGGTGAACGGCACGGTTCGCACCGTCGGACGCGCCACGCCGGGGATCGAAGCCGCCTCTATCGGCGGCTTTAACAGCCCCGTCTTCTCTCCCGCCACGATCAATATCGGGGCGACAGGCGTCGTGGATACCTCGGGCGACTCCGCGCACGGCATTTTGACGGGCGGCGGCAGCACGATCACGGTCGCCGGCTCCGTGCTGGCCCATGGCCCCGGCAGCGACGGCATCAACGCGACCCGAGGCACTTCGAACGCGGCGACGACGATCACCGTCGCGCCGGGCGGAAGAGTGGCTTCCGACCAAGGCATCGGCATCAACGGCTCGGTCTTCTCGGGCACAACCATCATCGTCCGCGGCTCGGTGAGCGGCGCTGTCGACGCGATTCGCGCGGCCGGCAACGTGACGATGAGCACGACCGCCGATATTACCGGCACCGTTCGTGGCCTGGGATCGCGCGGGCAAGTACTGACTCTGGTGGCGGAGGACGCGGCGCACCCGTCCGGCCAGCTCGCGCCCTCGACCGGATTTCCCCAACTCAACGTCGTCAGCGGCAATTGGGTCGCCGCCACGGGCACGACGGTCGTGGCCGGCACGCCCGGCACGACCGACCTTGGCAATCTGAACATCGCCCAGGCCGCGAGCCTTGAAGTGCGCAACCCGGGCGGCGTCGCCACCGTGCAGAGCGACACGTTCACGGTGAACGGCACCCTGATCCTCAACTTCGCCAACGATGCGTCGGTGATGGTCGTCAACAATCCCCCCTCCAATCCTCTGGGGGCGCGGACGATCGGCGGCTCGGGCGGCGTTACCTTCACCGGCCCGGCGACGATCACCTACGGGGGCAGCGGCCTGAGCTATACGGGCCAGACGAGCGTGCTCAACGGCAAGCTCCTCGTCGTCGGGCCCCTGGCGGGGGGCCTCACCATCGGCACCGGGGCCAGCGCGTCGGCGGCGGAGACGACG
>JBJMTY010000251.1:0-3070 GCA_045811445.1 Allosphingosinicella sp.
CCTTGCCGGCTTCGACATAGGCGGGGCGGCGAAGGTGATCGAGCAGTCCGCGAAGGTGCTGGACGTCGCCCGGGCGGCGGGGATGCCGGTGATCTATTTCCAGAACGGCTGGGACGCCGACTATGTCGAGGCGGGCGGGCCGGGCTCGCCCAATTGGCACAAGTCGAATGCGCTGAAGACGATGCGGGCGCGGCCGGAGCTCGCCGGGCAATTGCTTGCGCGCGGCGGCTGGGACTATGAATTGGTAGAGGCGCTGGCGCCCAAGGCGGGCGACATCGTGCTGCCCAAGACGCGCTATTCGGGCTTCTTCAACTCCCAGCTCGACAGCGTGCTGCGGGCGCGGGGGGTGCGCAACATCGTCTTCGTCGGCATCGCCACCAACGTCTGCGTCGAATCGACTTTGCGCGACGGCTTCTTCCTAGAATATTTCGGCATATTGCTGGAGGACGCCACCCATCAGGCGGGGCCGGAATTCGTGCAGAAGGCCACCTTGTTCAACGTCGAGACCTTCTTCGGCTGGGTCTCGACCGTCGCGGATTTCTGCGGCGCCTTCGGCCAGATAGCGGGAGAGGAATGAAAATGCCGTTCGAATCGATCAACCCGCCGCAATTCCCGACCCCAATCGCACCTTATTCGGCCGGGACCAGGGCGGGAAACACTGTCTACGTCTCCGGTACCCTGGCGCTCGGGCCGGGCGGGACGGTGCTTCATCCCGGCGACGCGGAAGCGCAGACCCGGCACGTGCTGGAGACGATCCGGATCACCCTCGAGGCGGCCGGCGCGACCATGGCGGACGTCGCCTTCAACCACATCTTCCTGACCGACTGGGCCGACTATCCGGCGATGAATGCCGTCTATGCGGAATATTTCCCGGGAGCCAAGCCTGCCCGCTACTGCATCCAGTGCGGGCTGGTGAAGCCGGGCCTGCTCGTCGAGATCGCCAGCGTCGCGCACCTCGCCTGATGCCGCACGCCGACGGCCTCTGGTACGAATGGCAGGGGCCGGAGGACGGCGAGGTCCTGATCCTTTCGCCGGGCCTCGGCGGCTCCGCCACTTACTGGGCGCCGAACCTCGCCGCCTTGGCGGAGCGCTACCGGATACTCCTCTACGACCATCGCGGCACCGGGCGCAGCGGCCCGCTGCCGCCGGGGCCGACGTCGGTCGGCGCGATGGCCGCCGACGTGCTGGCGCTGATGAAGGCGCTCGACGTGCGGCGGCCGCATTATCTGGGCCATGCGCTGGGCGGGCTGATCGGCATGGAAGCCGATCTCGCCGGCGCGCTCGCCAAGCTTATCGTCGTGAACGGCTGGGCGACGCTGGACCCGTATACTTCGCGCTGTTTCGACGTACGGCTGGCGCTGCTGCACGGCAGCGGCGCGGAGGCCTATGTCCGCGCCCAGCCCATCTTCCTCTATCCCGCCGGATGGATCTCCGAGAATTCCGACAGGCTCGATGCCGAGGCGCGGCACCAGATGGCCCAGCTGCCGCCGGTGGAGACGATCGAGCGGCGCATCGCCGCCGCGCGGGCGTTCGACCTCTGGCTCGACCTCACCGACAATGCGCTTCTCATCGCGGCGGACGACGACATGCTGGTGCCCGCGCATTGCTCCGAGATCCTGCGCGGCAAGTCCGGCGAGCCCCGGCTGGAGCGGATGCGCTGGGGCGGCCATGGCTGCAACGTCACCGATCCGGACGGATTCAACCGCCTCGTCCTCGATTTTCTAGGGAGCTGAACATGGAAGTCGGCATCTTCATTCCGATCGGCAACAACGGCTGGCTGATCTCGGAAAATTCGCCGCAGTATATGCCGAGCTTCGATCTCAACAAGGAGATCGCGCTCAAGGCGGAGAGCTACGGCGTCGATTTCCTGCTCTCGATGATCAAGCTGCGGGGCTTCGGCGGCAAGACCGAGTTCTGGGAACATAATCTCGAAAGCTTCACTTTGATGGCGGGCCTCGCCGCGGTGACCGAGAAGATCCGGCTCTACGCGACCTGCCCGACGCTCGTCATCCCGCCGGCTTTCTGCGCGCGGATGTGCAACACGGTCGATTCGATCAGCCACGGCCGCTTCGGGCTCAACCTCATCACCGGCTGGCAGCGCCCCGAATACAGCCAGATGGGGCTGTGGCCGGGCGACGAGCATTTCCGCAACCGCTACCAGATGCTCGGCGAATATGCCCACATCCTGCGCGAATTGTGGGAGAGCGGCGTTTCCGACTTCAAGGGCGATTATTACCAGATGGAGGATTGCCGGGTACGGCCGCTGCCGCAGGGCGAGATGAAGATCATCTGCGCCGGCTCGTCGGACGAGGGCCTCGCTTTCTCGGCGCGCTGGGCGGATTATGCCTTCTGCCTCGGCAAGGGGGTCAACACGCCGACCGCCTTCGCGCCGAACAACGAAAGGCTGATGGCGGCGACCGCCAAGACCGGCCGCGACGTCCGCATCTACGCCCTCTTCATGGTCATCGCCGCCGAGACCGACGAGGAGGCGATGGAGAAATGGATATCCTATCGCGAAGGCGTCGACGAGGAGGCGGTGGCGTGGCTCGGCGCGCAGGGCGCGGCGGACAAGACCTCGACGACCACCAACGTCCGTCAGCTCGCCGACCGCGAGAGCGCGGTCAATCTCAACATGGGGACTCTGGTCGGGTCGTACGAAAGCATCGCGCGGATGCTCGACGAAGCCTCTACGGTGCCGAACACGGGCGGCGTGCTCCTGGTGTTCGACGATTTCATCGAGGGGACGGAGAAGTTCGGCACCCGCATCCAGCCGCTGATGAAGTGCCGAGGCGCCTGAGTTCCTCCCTGGCGCGAAGCGACGGGGAGGGGGACCACCCGTAGGGTGGTGGAGGGGTTGATTGGGCAGGACGCCCCCGTTTCGGGTGCGATCCTGTGTTTCTCGGGCAGCTACCCCTCCACCACCCTACGGGTGGTCCCCCTCCCCATCTCGCGATGGGGAGGCACTAACGGTCGCACCCGCGCGTACTGCTCCGCATGGGCGCGCGCCAAGGCATCTTCCCGACCTTCTTCCTCTCCGGCTTCGAATGCTCGACGTTCGAGTGGAAGGACC
>JBJMTY010000252.1:0-10077 GCA_045811445.1 Allosphingosinicella sp.
CGCGCCTGGGAGGCGACCACCCGCCACAAGGAGGCGGAAGGCTCCTCTTATTACCGCCATTTCTACATGGGCCTGATCCGCGAGGACGGAACGCCCAAGCCGGCGCTCGAGCATTTCGCCCACCACACGCCCGAAATGGGGATCATGCAATGGTTCCACTACGACGATCACCGGCTCGACGAGGCCGTGCAATGGCTGAGGCGGCTCGGGGTCCGCAAGCTGCGCACCGGCCTCAGCTGGTGGGACAGCTATCGGCCGGGCTGGGAGGATTGGTTCGACCGGCAGATGGACGCCCTCGCCGAGTTCGACACCACCGTGACCTTCTGCTTCACCCCCGATTGCGAGGGCATCGCCCCCCACCACACCAGCCCCCCGCGCGAACCCCTCGTCTTCGCCGATTTCTGCGCACGGATGATCGAACGCTACGCCCCGGCCGAGCGGCGGCGGAAGGTCGCCTGAGGCGCGTTCAGGCGCTGGCTCGCCGCTCCGCGCGCCGGAGCAACCATGTTCGGCATCAGTTCGAGACCGGACGCCCGCGGCGCGGAAGCCTCGGCCCAAGCGCATTGTCCTCCGAGGCTGTCACCGCCTCAAAGTCGAGAATGATAGCGAGCTGAGCACCGTCCAACCAGATTTGTGCGTCGCCGAGGAGATCTACCAAACCCGCCTTTTCCGCGATGTATTCGTCCAGCGGCGGAGCAGGCAACGCGACCTTTATAACGCTTGTGCCCCCGACCACGCCTTCGACCACGAAGCGATCGAACAGCTCGCCGAAAACGGAGCGCGCAAGAATCAGGTAGCGAATGAGAGGCGTAACCACTTCGCGGACCTGATCGTCCGACGCCGGCTTCGCGTCGATCGGCACAACAACGAAACAGGTCTTGTGTTCGTTATTGAACGCGACGCTCGTGCAGGGAATGTCACGTTCGGCGCACTGTAAGAACAGAATGCTCCCCAGCAGGTCCAGACGCTCGGGCAACGGAACGGTCTCTATTGTCTGGAGCTGCTTCAGCTTGTCTCCGAGCGACGCACCGAGCGCGAGCCGCTGTTCCCGATCAAGCGCGTGATAAATGAAGCGATCTGCCACCTCACGCTTGCAGATCGCGTCGGCGCTATCGATGCCGAAGATCTCGACTGCGGCATCGACCGACATGATCAGCTCTATTAGTGCGATGACGTGATTGTGCAGATCGTCGTGGCTCCACCTTCGCGACTCTACAACCGGGGTGAGCCCGCGCTTGATGCTGCGGAAGAGTATCGATCCGGGCTCGTATAAAACTCCCTCGCTGCCGGTATGCGATAGGGCGTTGCGGACGATCGGGTCATACCCGTCGATCAGGTCCGCGGGTCCGCCGGACTGCTTGATCCGTGATTCGATGACCTCTGCCTTGCTGCGCTCTTGCGCCCCAAGGTTGCTGGTCTCGATGTTGACGAAACTTCCCTCGATAAACGCATAGGTCGCCACGAGCAGCGTCATGTAGGGATCAAACACGTCGGACACGAGGGGACGGTACACCTTGGTCGCGATGTGCGCGGCATCATCAACGGAATAGGCCTCAATCTCGTTGGTGCGCGAGATGTCGTCGATAATCCGCAGGACTTGATCGTGCAGCCGGCGCTTAATCCCCATCCAAGGCAGGAACACCTTAGTCAAATAGGCGGCGCGGTCCTGCCCACAAGCCTCGTGCATGATCAGCAGCAAATATTCGACTGTGGCGAGTCGGCGCGGCGGGTCGTAGGAAAAGGCGACCTTACGCCACAGCGCCTGCTGGGTCTCCTCGTCGAGCCCGGTTGCGTCGCGTACGAGCAACAGGCTGTCCGGGTGGAGCCGCTCGAGGATAGACAAGATTTCCGCGGGTGCGATGGCAACAGGATATTGCATCATCGGAACTCGTTCGTCACCGAGATGCGACGAGCGCGGCCGCATGCCCGAAGCCGCTTCCAAAACATTACTGCGTGTCTCAAAACTCTGTTGCCGGTTTCAGAACTCTATTGTCGCCGGACAGGACCTGATCGCCTGCCCCTGGTGACCCCAACGGGACTCGAACCCGTGTTTTCGCCGTGAAAGGGCGACGTCCTAGACCGCTAGACGATGGGGCCGTGAAGCGAGGCCCGCGCACTTACGGTCTGGGGGGGCGAGGGTCAACCGCCGCTCAGGCGGCGGCGAGGCGCTTGCGGATCTCGGCCTGGCAGACGGGGCAGAAGCCCCGGTCGGTGCGCTGCATCAGGCATTCGGCCGTCGGACGGTAGCGCCCGGCAATGCGGTAGCGTGCGCCTTCGAACGTGCCGACGACGCCGGTCGGCGCCGGCGGCACGACGCCCGCCGGGCAGGTCGGGTCGAGCGCGATCCCAGGCGTGACCAGCGACGCCCAGGGCGCCTGCGCCGCGTTCCTCTTGTCGGTGACGTTGGGCTCGAGCGGGTGCGGCTCGGGCACCGGCTGGCTGGCGTCGTCATATTCGTCGGCGAGGCCGAAGCTGTGGCCGAGCTCGTGGAGCGCGACGGCCTGCCACACTTCGTTCGGGCCGCTGGTGGTGGTCACCCAGGCGGGCCGGTCCTGGCTGCCGCCGGCGCCGCCGCGGATGCCGAGCTTGACGAGGACGATGGCCAGGCGGCCGTTCGCCTTGGCCTTCTTGAGGAAGCGCTTGACCAGCCCGTTGTCGCCCGCGACGAGGCGGCCGTCGACCTTAGTGTTGAACAGGCCGCCCGCCGGGCTCGGCCAGAACAAAGCCTCGATCTGGAGCCGCGCCCCCATTGCGGGTTCGTTGAACGGTGGCTGGCCACGGATGAAGGCGTCGAGCGCGCCGGCGGCGTCGAAAAAATCCTGCTCGGCCGCGAAGAGATCGGAGACCAGGATGAGCTTCCAGCGGCCGGCGGGATTGAAGACCTTGCGCGAGGCCGGCGGACGCGGCCCGGCCATTGCGACCGCCGCCAGCGCGACGGCCGCGACCAGGCGAGGGCCGGCGAAGGCGCGCACGCCGGCCGCCGCGGCCGGGATGCTGGCCACGGCGAGGCTCGCCGGCGGCAGGGCCTCGTGCCAGTCGAAGCCGCCGGCGCCGCCGGGCACTTCCACCCTCATCGGCCGGGGCGGATCGAGCAAGCGGGGCCTGCCCACCGGGCGATCCTGCGCGTCGACGAACTGTAGCCGCAGCGGCCCGGCCGCTTCGGGCGCGGCGGACGCGGCGAGGCCCGCGCGGCGGGGCGGACGCAGCCTGACGGGGTCGATCGGTATGGAAAGGTGCGCGCCGGCCATTCGGCTTCTCCCTCGCCGGGAGGGGACCATGGCGGGCGGGCCGAGTCAATCGGCCCAGGCGGCATCCTCGAGGTGGAGCTCGGCGCCGACCCGGCCATCCCATTCGTCGCGGCGAACGCGGCCGGCGAGCCACAGCTTGCGGTGCGGCGGGCAAGACAGCAGCGCCTCGCCGAGCGCGCCGTCCGCCATGCGGAAGCCGATCGCCTTGACGCGGCGGCCGTCGTCGCCGGCGACGACGAGGCGGAGGTGGCCGCTTCCCACCACGTCGGCCTTGACGATCCGCACCGGCCCGGCGGCGACTCTCGGCGCCGGCCAGCCGACCCCGTAGGGGCCGCCCGCGTCGAGCGCCTCGCACAGGCTCGGGCAGACCCCGCCCGGCGCCAGCACCCCGTCGAGCAGCAGCGCCCGTCCGTCGCGGCTCCTGGCGACGTCGGCCTCGAGCCGCGCGTCGAGAAAGGCGGCGAGCGCGTCGATCCCGTCGCGGGCGACCGTGATGCCCGCCGCCATGGCATGGCCGCCGCCGGCGAGGAGCAGGCCTTCGTCCCTGGCCGCGAGCACCGCCGCGCCGAGGTCGACCCCCGCGATCGAGCGGCCCGAGCCCTTGCCGATCCCGTCCTCGCCGATCGCGACGACCAAAACCGGCCGGCCCAGTTTCTCCTTGAGCCGCCCGGCGACGATGCCGATCACGCCCGGATGCCAGCCCTCGCCCGACACCAAGGCGACGGCGCGATTGCCCTGCGCGGCGCAGAGCGCTTCGGCGGCCTCGCTCACCGCCGCCTCGATGGCGCGGCGCTCCTCGTTGAGGCGGTCGAGCTCGGCGGCGATGCCGCGCGCTTCCTCCTCGTCCGCGGTGGTGAGCAGGCGCACGCCGAGGTCGGACTTGCCGACCCGGCCGCCGGCATTGATGCGCGGGCCGAGCGCGAAGCCGAGGTCGTGGCAGGTCGGCGCGCGGACCAGGCGGGCCGCGTCGGCGAGGGCGGCCAGGCCGACATTGCCGCGCCGCGCCATCACCTTGAGCCCCTGGGTGACGAAGGCGCGGTTGAGGCCGCGCAGCTGGGCGACGTCGGCGACGGTGCCCAGGGCGACGAGATCGAGCAGCTCGACCAGGTTCGGCGCCTCGCGCGCCTCGAAATAGCTGCGCGCTCTCAGCGTGCGGACCAAAGCGGCGGCGAGCAGGAAGCAGACCCCGACGGCGGCGAGGTGGCCGTGGGCGGCGGCCTCGTCGGCCTCGTCGAGCCGGTTGGGGTTGACCAAAGCATAAGCGGCGGGAAGCGCGCTCGCGCATTTGTGGTGGTCGACGACGATCACGTCGACGCCGGCCGCCTTCGCCATCGCCAGCGCCTCGAAGGCCTGGGCGCCGCAATCGACCGTGACGATCAGCCGCGCCCCCTCCCCCGCCAGCCGCACCAGCGCCTCGCCCGAGGGGCCGTAGCCTTCCATCAGCCGGTCGGGAATGTAGGCGCGCGGGGTCGCGCCGAGGGAGCGCAGCAGCCGCACCAGCAAGGCGGCCGAAGTCGCCCCGTCGACGTCGTAATCGCCGAACACGGTGATCGCCTCGCCCTGCTCGACCGCGTCGGCCAGCCGCGCGGCGGCGGCGTCCATGTCGCGGAAGATCGAAGGGTCGGGCATGAAGCCGCGGATGGTCGGCTTGCGGTGCGCCTCCAGCGCCTCGCGGACCACGCCGCGGGCGAGCAGCAGCTGGTCGATCAGGTCGTCGGGCTGGAAGTCCGCGTCGGCCGGATCGCTCGCCGACCCCCGCCAGCGCCACGGCTGGCCGAGGATCGAGCGCGAGACGCCGCAGACATGGGCAAGGGTGAGCATCGCCTCAGCCTAGCCCAGCCCGGCCCCCGCGTGAATCCGCCCCGGCAGAAAGATGTGGAAAAAGCCTCGGAGCCCCCGCCCCGGAGCCCCCGCCTCAATAATCCGCGCCCGGCTCGTGGCGGTGCTCGCCGCGCACCCAGCGGACGGTGCCGGTCGAGGCGCGCATGACGATGCTCTCGGTCGAGACCCGGTCGCGGCGCCGCTTGACGCCCTTGAGCAGCGAGCCGTCGGTGACGCCGGTGGCGGCGAAGATGCAGTCGCCCTTGGCGAGGTCTTCCAGATGGTAGATGCGGTCGAGCTCGGTCACGCCCCAGCGCGCGGCGCGGGCGCGCTCGGAATCGTTGCGGAACAATAGCCGGCCCTGGAACTGGCCGCCGACGCAGCGCAGGGCCGCCGCCGCCAGCACCCCTTCGGGCGCCCCGCCCGATCCCATATAGACGTCGACCGTGGTCTCCGGGTTGGTGACGGCGATGACGCCGGCCACGTCGCCGTCGGGGATGAGCTGGATGCCGCAGCCCAGGCCCCGCAGCTCGGCGATCAGCGCCTCGTGGCGCGGCCGGTCGAGCACGCAGGCGATGATGTCGGACGGCGCCACACCCTTGGCGCGGGCGATGGCGCGGATATTGTCGGACGGCGTCGCGGCGAGGTCGATCACGCCCGCCGGATAGCCCGGGCCGACCGCGAGCTTGTCCATATAGACGTCGGGCGCGTTGAGCAGGCAGCCATGCTCGGCGATGGCGAGCACCGCCATGGCGTTGGGGGCGCCCTTGGCGGTGATGGTGGTGCCTTCCAGCGGGTCGAGGGCGATGTCGATCGGCGGGCCCGAGCCCTGCGCGGCGCCGACCTTCTCGCCGATGAACAGCATCGGCGCCTCGTCGCGCTCGCCTTCGCCGATCACCACGGTGCCGTCGATCTCGAGGCTGTTGAGCGCCGCGCGCATGGCCTCGACCGCGGCATGGTCCGCCGCTTTCTCGTCGCCGCGGCCGATCAGCTTCGACGCGGCCACCGCCGCCGCCTCCGTCACCCGCACCATTTCGAGGACGAGGACGCGGTCGAGAACGTGGCTTGCGCTCACCATTTTTCGTGTCACCCTGCTTGTTTGGACGTGGCGGCGGATAGGCGACGCGCATGACAAAGTCGAGGCGGGCGGTGGGGCTGGCTCTGCTCGGCTGGGCGACCGCGGGAGCGGCGGCCGAGCCGGTGACGGCGGAGCGCGCGATGGCCCGCTACCGTGAGGCATTCCAGCCGGTCGAGGCGCTGCGCTGCCCGCGCGGCGCGGACGGCGACGAGATCATCGTCTGCGGCCGGCGCGAGGGGCCGGACCCCAACCGCCTGCCCTTGCCGGTCGAGCGCGAGCCGGGCGAGCGCGTGCGCCTCCTCCCCGGCGAACCGCCCAGCGCCACGGAGGCGCTGGCGCGGACCGACCGCAGCCCCTGCGAGGCGGCCGGGCCCAACCATAGCTGCGGCGGCTCGATCAGCCTGCTTCGGATCCTGTTCGGCCTGATCCAGGTCGCCAAGGCGGCGCACGACCGCCACGCCGATTAGGCCGCCGCCGGGCCCGCCAAATGCCGCATTGCGAAAGCCGGCGCGCCTCGCTATCTGGGCGCCTCTCGGGCCGCCGCCCCATCCCATGGGCGGCTCTTCGAACGGCGCGGGGCTGTAGCTCAGATGGGAGAGCGCTGCAATCGCACTGCAGAGGTCAGGGGTTCGATTCCCCTCAGCTCCACCAGCCTTCGGTCCGTCCACCCGCACCACTTCGTCATGCCGGACTTGATCCGGCATCCATGAACACCGCGGCATGAAGCCTCGCACAATCGTGTTCATGGAGTCCGGCCTCCGCCGGAATGACGGGCTCGGCCCCGCGCGTCGCATCTGGCACAGCCCGGCGAACCCGCTTAAACCTGCGCCGGATGGACGAAGAAGACGCGCTGCCGCCGCCGATCCCGGCCGCCACCCTGATCCTGATGCGCGAGGCGCCCGCCGGCGGCCCGCCCGAGATCCTGATGATGGAGCGGTCGGAGACGATGGCGTTCGCCGCGGGCGCCCTGGTCTTCCCGGGCGGCCGGATCGACGCCGACGACGAGGAGATCGCCCGGCGCCACTATCGCTCGTTCGAGGACGGCGCGGCGCGGATCGCGGCGATCCGCGAGACGATCGAGGAGACCGGCATCGCCCCCGCCGCCGATCCCGACCCGGCGCCGCAAGTGGTCGTCGAGCTGCGCGAGGCGCTGTCGGGCGGCACGCCTTTCTCGCATCTGCTCGATCTCACCGGCATCGGCCTCAGGCTCGACGCGCTGACCCCCTTCGCGCGCTGGTGCCCCAATTTCCGCGAGGCGCGCCGCTTCGACACCTTCTTCTACCTCGCCGAGGCGCCGCGCGAGGTCGAGCACAGCGCCGACCAGAGCGAATCCACCCGCACCTTCTGGGCCGCCGCCGCCGCGACCCTGGCCGAGCTCGAGGCGGGCCGCGCCCACGCCATCTTCCCGACCCGCCGCAACCTCGAGCGGCTCGCGCGCTTCGGCTCGATCGACGAGGCGCGCGCCGACGCCGCCGCCCATCCGGTCGCGAAGATCACGCCGTGGGTCGAGGAACGCGGCGGCGGCCGCTTCGTCTGCATCCCCGAGGGCCTCGGCTATCCGGTCACCGCCGAGCCCTACGAAACCGCCCGCCGCCGCTGAGACGCCGGAGTGTCGGCACGGCCGCCGCTCTACCCGCGAACATCGTCATGCCGGACTTGATCCGGCATCCACGAACACCGTGGCATGAAGCTTCGCACCGCCGTGTTCATGGATTTGCGGCCTCCGCGGAATGACGGGGGCAGTCAGTCCTCCCTGTCGCCGCAGGCGATGGGGAGGGGGACCGCACGAAGTGCGGTGGAGGGGCTTTTCGGAGTCTGTAAGGCCCTCCACCAGGCTGCGCCTGACGGCTGCTGCGCAGCCGGTTCCGGCTCTCGGCAGTCCCCCGGACTGCCAACCCGCCTACACCCCCCTCCCCATGCGCTTCGCGCACAGGGAGGACTAAGAGGCGGCACCCGCCCCCAAAACCGAAAACGGCCCCGCTCCGGAGGGGAGCGAGGCCGCGTTCGTCCGCCGGAGGCGGCGGCGTGAAGCTTACTTCAGGTGGGCCGAAAGCAGCTTGTTCATCTCGAACATGGAGCAACGGTCCTTGCCGAAGACCTTGCGCAGCTTGTCGTCGGCGACGATCTCGCGCTTGTTCTGCGGGTTCTGAAGGTTGTTCTTGCGGATATGGTCCCAGATCTTGCTGACGACCTGGCTGCGCGGCAGCGGATCGGAGCCGGTGATCGCCGCGAGCTCGGGCGACGGGGTCACCGGACGCGCAAGCCCGCCACGCGCTCCGCCAGAAGTACCTTTAGCCATATTTCCCTCCCTGTGGTTCTGGGTGTCGATACACTCCAAACGCGCCGCCGACGCAAGAGATTGCAAGCGGGAAAATCGCCCGATCCGCTCGCTAAGGCGCCTCGGCGTGAAATAGATGTGGATTAACCGTCCGAAACGGCCCCGCCGGGCCGTACCGACACCCCCACCCAGAGGGCGAGGAGGAGCAGGCCGGCCGCCGCCGGACTGGACAAAGGGATGAAGCCCGCCGAGTCGGCGCCGGCCGGCGCCACCCGACTGAGCAGCCAGAAGGCCGCCAGCAGCGAGGCCGTCGCGACCGTCTCGACCCCGAAGCGGGTCCAGGCGACGCGGCGGGCGGCGCGCATCCGCTCGTCGGCCAGGACGAGGCGCTGCACGCGCAGCGCGAAGGCCTCGTCGGGAGCGCGCTGGGGCGCGGCGAGCAGCGACTTCAAGAGAAGGTCGGTGTCTTGGGTCACGGCGCCTGTCCTTCCAATTGCTTCGCCAGCGCCCCCTTCGCCCGCGCGACGATGCTCTTCAGCGTGCCGAGCGGCAAGTCGAGTATCTCGGCCGCCTCGGCGTGCGAATAGCCTTCGCCCAGGCACAAGGTCGCCGCCGCTTGCTCGCGCGGCGCCAGCCGCGCCAGCGCCCGCTCGACGTCGATCCGCGCGTCGGGCGAGCCGGACGCCTCGTCGGCGCGTTCGACCGGCTCGGCCGGCGCCTCGGTTCGCTTGCGGCGGCTGGAAAGGAATTGCCGCCAGGCGATGCGCAGCAGCCAGCCTTCATAGCTCCCCTCCCCGCGATAGGACGACGCCACCCGCCAGGCCTTGAGGAAAGTCTCCTGGGCGAGGTCGTCGGCGCCCTCGCCCCGCGTGACGCGGGCAAGAAAGGCGCGCACCCGCCGCTCGTGGCGGCGCACGAGCGCGGTAAAGGCGGCGACGTCGCCCGCCGCCGCCTTCGCCGCAAGGTCGAGATCCGCTTCGTGGCTCAGCCCTCCGCTCCGTGGCGGCGGGCGTAGAACCACCGGCCGAGCAGCGCCGCCCCGACGAACAAGGGAAAGAGCGCGATGCCGACCGTGTTGGGAAGGTCGCCGTCGTCGCCCGCGACCAGCCCGAAGCCCAGGACGGCGAGGCCGAGCGCGATCAGCACCACCGCAATCCGGTCGTCGCCCAGGCCGCCCGAGGCCTTTTGCCCGTCGATCTTGTCGAACAGCTCGGGAGTGAGGTTGCTGTTATGCTCGATCCCCTTGCGGATGGTGCGGTGGAGCATCATCGCGCGCATCACGCGGCCGAGCTGGTTGGCGACCAGCACCAATGCGGTCATCACCGCGAACATCATGGCGGTATCGGGATTCATGCCTTTGCCCCTTCGTTGAAAGCCGTCTCACCCACCCAGACGCGGCGAGCGCGGCCTTTGGATGAGGCGGCCGAAAAAAACTCGGAGCCCTTATAGCGAAAGTCCGGCATGACGCGGAGCGGCGGCCCATGGGGAGGGGAACGCCTCTAGTCCTCCCTGTGTGCGAAGCGCATGGGGAGGGGGACCATCCGAAGGATGGTGGAGGGGCTTTGCTGAGTCAGCAGGCCCCTCCACCGCACTTCGTGCGGTCCCCCTCCCCATAGCCTGCGGCGACAGGGAGGACTGGGTGCCCCCCGTCA
>JBJMTY010000253.1:0-7175 GCA_045811445.1 Allosphingosinicella sp.
AACTATTACCATACACGAATCAAAACCCAAGACCTCGTCGACATAGGCCGAATTGACCATGGCAAGGCTGAGGTCGGGGCCGCGGTGCCACATCGGGAAGGGCGCCGCCTCGATCAGGCCCGAGAGCGCGTCGAGCGCGGCCGCCAGCCGGTCGGCGCGCGCGGCGAGCGCGTCGGTGCGGTCGGCGCTGTCGGTGGTGTCGATGAGCCAGAGCAGGGTCGAGCCCTGCGGCCAGCGCGCCGGCGCCGGCCCCCCGCGCACTTCGTGCGCACGTGCGCCGCCGTGGGGATGGAGGGTCAGGGCAAAGCTCGCGCCCGAGGCGGCGGTGCGGCCGACGGCGTCGTCGAGATCGCCGTGGCCGAGCTCGGCGAGGGTCGGGGGCAGGCCGGTCAGGCCGAGGGCGAAGGCGGCGCGCTCGGAGCCTTCCAGACGTCCGTCGGCCCGCACCACCAAAGGCAGCGCCGGCGCGGCGGCGAGCAGGGCCTCGGCCCGCGCGCCTTGGCCGGCATGGGCGCCGGCCGAGCGGCTCGCGGCGAGGCCGCGCATCGTCGCCCAGGCCGCGGCGGCCAGCCATGCGCCGCACAGCAGCGCGACGAGGGCCGCGGCAAGGGGAGTCAAGGTCAGCACGCGTCCGTCTTAGGGCGTGCGGAATCCGAGGGGAAGACGGCGATCAGGCGGCGAGCGCCGGACGCTCCCTGCGCGCCTTGGCGAGCTTCTTGAGGATCATGTCGCGCTTGAGGCGCGAGAGATGGTCGATGAACAATATGCCTTCGAGATGGTCCATCTCGTGCTGGAGGCAGACGGCGAGCAGGCCGTCCAGCTCCTCCTCGCGCGGCGTGCCGTCGCGATCGAGCCAGCGGGCGCGGATGTGGTCGGGGCGCTCCACTTCCGCATACATTTCCGGCACCGACAGGCAGCCTTCGTTGTAGCTCTGCAAATGGTCGGACGCGCTGAGGATCTCGGGATTGATGAACACCAGGGGCCGGCGGACGGGCTCGCCTTCCTCTTCCTCCGGCTCCTGCAGGTCGATGACCAGGATGCGCTGGGGCACGCCGACCTGGATCGCCGCGAGACCGATGCCGGGCGCGGCGTACATGGTCTCGAACATGTCGTCGATCAAAGCCTGCAGCTCGGGCGTAAACGCCTCGACGGGCGTGGATTTGCGCCGCAGCAGCGGATCCGGAGTCTCGATGATGGGAAGCAGGGCCATGAAGGGAAATCTAGGTGCGCGGGCGCCCCGAATCAAGCTCAGGCGACCGGCCGGCGCGCCCGCAGGGCCTGGGCCAGCGTCCCTTCGTCGAGATAGTCGAGCTCGCCGCCGACCGGCAGGCCGTGGGCGAGCTGGGTGAGGCGGACGGGAAAGGATTCGAGCCGCTCGGCGAGGTAATGGGCGGTGGTCTGGCCTTCCAGCGTCGCGTTCATGGCGAGGACGACCTCGTCGATTCCGCCTTTGGCCACCCGGCCGACCAGAGTGTCGATGCCGAGATCCTCGGGCCTGACGCCCTCCAGCGCGGACAGGCGCCCGCCGAGCACGTGGAAGCGGCCGGGGAACAGGCGCGAGCGGTCGAGCGCCCACAGGTCCGACACCTCCTCGACCACGCACAGCAGGCGGTCGTCGCGGCGCGGGTCGGCGCAGACGCTGCATGGGTCGCTGGTGTCGACATTGCCGCAGACCGAGCAGGAGGACAGCGCCTCGCCGACCCGCTCCAGCGCGCGCAGCAGCGGCGTCAGCGCGGCCTCGCGGCGCTTGAGGAGGTGCAGCACCGCCCGCCGCGCCGAGCGCGGGCCGAGGCCGGGGAGCCGCGCCAGCGCCTGGGTCAGCGCCTCGATCTCGGGGGAAGCCATGGGACACAGGTAGGGGCGAAGCGCGCAGGGGTAAACTCCTCCCGGTACGGGGAGGGGAACCGCCGCCGAAGGCGGGGGTGGAGGGGCTGCTCCGAGTCCGTGCCAGCCCCTCCACCGCGCTGCGCGCGGTCCCCCTCCCCGTTCCGGGGAGGATCGGCTACAGCCCCCCGCATGCGCCTCGTCTTCATGGGAACGCCGGACTTCGCGGTGCCGACGCTCGATGCCTTGCTCGAGGCGGGGCACGAGGTGGCGGCGGTCTATTCGCAGCCGCCGCGGCCGGCGGGACGAGGCAAGGCGCCGCGCCCCTCGCCCGTCCAGCTTCGCGCGCAAGTCGCGGGTATCGCCGTGCGCACGCCGCTGTCGCTGAAGGGCGAGGAGGAGCAGGAGGCGTTCCGCGCGCTCGGTCTCGATGTCACGGTGGTCGCCGCCTACGGGCTGATCCTGCCCCAGCCGATCCTCGACGCGCCCCGCCTGGGCTGCCTCAACGTCCACGGGTCCCTCCTGCCCCGCTGGCGAGGGGCTGCGCCGGTGCAGCGGGCGATCCTGGCTGGTGACACGCAGACCGGAATTACCATCATGCAGATGGAGCGCGGTCTCGACACCGGACCGATGCGGCTCCAGCACGCAATCGAAATCGGATCATATGACACGACCGGGGTTATCTCCTTTTGCCTCTCCCAACTGGGCGCGCAGATGATGGTGCAGGTTTTGGCCAACCCGCAGGATTATCCGCCCCAGGTTCAGCCGGAAGTCGGCGTGACCTATGCCGCCAAGGTCGAAAAGACCGAGGCGCGGATTGATTGGTCGGCAGGAGCGGACGCGATCGATCGACAAATTCGGGCGATGAACCCTGCGCCGGGCGCTTGGTTCGAATTTGCGGGAGAGCGCATCCGGGTGCTCAACGCGAGGATTCAGAGTGCCAGCGACGATCCCGCGTTCGGAACCAGCTTTCCGCCCGAACCCGGGGTCGTCCTGGACGGTCAGCTTGCCATCCGCTGTGGCGACGGGGCAGTTCGGCCCCAGGAGGTGCAGCGCGCTGGCCGCAGCGTCATGACGGTGCAGGAGCTGCTGCGCGGCTTCCCGATCCCGCCCGGCACGCGGCTGGCATGACCCGCTTCCGGCTGACGGTCGAATATGACGGGCGGCCGTTCATGGGCTGGCAGCGCCAGGCCCACGGCCCCTCGGTGCAGCAGGCGATCGAGGAGGCGGCGCAGGCGATCACCGGCGAGGCGGCCCTGCTCCACGCCGCCGGCCGCACCGACGCCGGCGTCCATGCCATGGCGATGACCGCCCATGTCGACATCGCCAAGCCGATCGCGGCGTTTCGCCTCGCCGAGGGCCTCAACGCGCGGCTGAAGCCGCTCCCGGTCGCCATCCTCAGGGCCGAAGCGGCGGCGGACGATTTCCACGCCCGCTTCAGCTGCGTCGGCCGGCGCTATCTCTACCGCATCGTCAACCGCCGCGCGCCGCTCGCGCTCGAGGCCGGGCGAGCGTGGCGGGTCGCCGTGCCGCTCGACGCCGAGGCGATGGACGCGGCGGCCCGGCGGCTCGTCGGCCGGCACGATTTCACCACCTTCCGCTCCGCCCATTGCCAGTCGGAGAGCCCGGTCAAGACGCTCGACAGCCTCGAGGTCCGCCGCATCGGGGAGGCGATCGAGATACGAGCCGCCGCCCGCTCCTTCCTCCACCACCAGATACGCTCGATGGTCGGCTGCCTGCAGCTGGTCGGACGCGGCAAATGGTCGGCGGACGACCTCCAGGCGGCGCTCGAGGCGAAGGACCGCGCCGCGCTCGGCCTCAACGCCCCGCCCGACGGCCTCTACTTCACCGCGGCCCTGTATCCGGGCGAGGAGGCCGCGCCGAAGCCGAACAGGCGCTGAAGCGAACGCTCCAGCATGGTCAATTGCCAGAGCAGGCGGCCATGCTCGGCGCGGCCGGCGCGGTGCGCCTCGGCCAGGCGGGCGATAGCGGCGAGATCTAGCCAGCCGAGCTCGGCGAGCGCCGGGCTGCGCGCCAGCGCCGCCGCCTCGCCGGCCAGCGGCCCGCGGAACCAGGCCGAGACGGGGGTGACGAAGCCCATCTTGGGCCGGTCGAGTATCTCGGCCGGGAGATAAGGGCGCAGGGCCTGCTTCATCAGCCATTTGCCCTTGCCGCCGCGCAGCCTCAGCCGGGCCGGCACGGTCGCCGCGAACTCGACGAGGCGGTGGTCGAGCAAAGGCTCGCGCGCCTCGAGGCCGACCGCCATGCTGGTGCGGTCGACCTTGGTAAGGATGTCGCCGGGCAGCCAGATTTTGAGATCGGCATATTGGGCGCGCGACAGCGCATCGCCGGCCGGCGCCGCGCGCATCGCCTCGACATAGCGGGTCTCGGCGCGGTGGCCTTGCAGAAGCTGCGTGAAGTGTGACGTGTAAAGCGTTGAGCGAACGCCGAAAGACGTCGCGCCGACCGCGTCGGCATAGGCTTCGCCCGACGAGCGGCCGAGCGCGACGAGGCTGGTCTTGGCGCGCAGGAAACGGGGCGCCCAGTCGAGCTTGGGATAGACATCGCCGACCGCGCCGAGCGCCGCCTTGACGCCGCGGGGCAAGTGCCGGCGCGCGCGTTCCTCGGCCGCGAACAGCCGGTAGCGGCGATAGCCGGCGAACGCCTCGTCGGCGCCGTCGCCGGAGAGGGCGACCTTGACCCGCTCGCGGGCCAGCTCGGCGACCCGGAAGGCGCCGATCGCGGACGCGTCGGCGAACGGCTCGTCGAACGCCTCGGCGAGCCGGTCGATGAGGGAGAAATCGTCGGCCTCGACGGTGCGGGCGCGGTGACGGGTGGCGAAGCGGTCGGCGACGAGGCGGGCGTAGGCGCTCTCGTCATGGTCGGCCTCGGCGAAGCCGATCGAGCAGGTCTCGACCGCCTGGCGGCTCGCCTCGGCCATGAAGGCGACGACCGCCGAGCTGTCGACCCCGCCCGACAAAAAGGCGCCGAGCGGCACGTCGGCGACCAGGCGCGAGCGCACCGCCTCGCGCAGGCGGCCGACCAGTTCCTCCTCCAGAGCCGCGGCCCGGGCGGTCGAGGGGCTGGAGAAATCCACATCCCACCAGCGCACCGGCTCGGGCAGCGCGCGGCCGCGCCGCACCAGCAGGAAATGCCCCGCCGCCAGCTTGCGGACGCCGGCCACCAGGCAGGCATCGTCAGGCACGTAGCCGTAAGCGAGGAAATCCTCGAGCGCGCGCGGATCGGGCTCGCGGCGCAGGCGCGGGTCGGCGAGCAGGCCCTTGAGCTCGGAGGCGAAGATCAAAGCGCCGTCGGGCAAGGTCGCGTAGAAGAGCGGCTTCACGCCCAGCCGGTCGCGGGCGAGGAACAGGCAATCCTCGGCGGCGTCGTAGAGGGCGAAGGCGAACATGCCGTTGAAGCGGGCGAGGCAGGCGGGCCCCCATTGCCGCCACGACGCCAGCACCACCTCGGTGTCGCTCGCCGTCGCGAAGACGTGGCCCAGCGCCTCAAGCTCGGCCCGCAACGCCCTGAAATTGTATATTTCGCCGTTATAGCTGAGCGCCAGCTCGCCGTCCGCCGAGCGCATCGGCTGGTCGCCGGTCTCGAGATCGATGATCGACAGGCGGCGATGGCCGAGCCCGATGCCGGGGCCGGTCCAGACGCCGCTGCCGTCCGGCCCGCGATGGGCGAGCGTATCGGCCATGGCGCGGATCCGCGACGCCGCGACCGGCTTCGGCACGTCCGGATGGAAGAGGCCCGCTATCCCGCACATCAGCGCGCCTCTGCCAGCCCCGCCGCGCGGTCGGCAACCCGCTCGATCGGCCCGAGCGACCGGAGGAAGGCGTCGAGCGCCGGACGGGCGCTCCCCGCCCCTCCTTTCTCCTCGGCAGAGACCAGGATGGCGACCGCCCGCTGCGGCCCGCCGAGCAAATGGGTGCGCATCGTCTCGAGCTTCACCGCCGCCCGGCTGCCGGTGACGATGGCGCCGACCCGGTAGAAGCTCGCCACCTCGCGGATCACGCCGTGCGAGAAGATCCGCTCCGACTTGCCGCCGGGCGGGGCCGGCGCGTCGGCGGTCCAGGCCCAGGCGCCGTCGGGCCGGGTCGCGCCCTGGCCGAAGCCGGCGAGCTCGCGCCCGTCCTCCTGCCGCGCGTAGACGGCGATGGCGAGATCGACCTCGCGCCCGGCGGCGTCGCGGTAGCGGCCGATGCGGAAGGCGTCGTAGCCGCTGAAATTGGGCACCCAGTCGCGCGCCCCGGCCCGCGGCACCCGGCTCCAGCCCGGCACTTGCGGCAGCGCCACGTCGGCGACCGGCACCGACGACCCCGCTTGCACCGCCGCCGACCAGGCCGGCGCTGCGGCGGCGAGCGCCAGCGCCGCCGCGCCGACCAAAGCCAGCCTGGCGGCCGGGCCGGGCGGCGTGCCCTCGGGCTGCAAGGCGGCGGGATCGAACCAGGGATCGTCGACGCCGCGATCGAAGAAGGGCCGCGCCGCCGCCATCACGACGACGATCACCAGAGCGAAGAAGATCCAGCCGTAGACGACATGATCGAAGCCGACCGCGTATCTCTTGTCGGTGAGGTAGGCGACCCAGATCGTCCCCCACGCCCTGACGCCGTTGGCGAGCACCGGGAAGACCAAAGCGGCGACGACGAAGGCGGCGCGGCGCCGGTTCGAGCGGAAGCAGACATTGGCCGCCAGCGCCGCATAAGCGGCCATGGCGATGAGGAACTTGACCCCCGAGCAGGCCTCGGCGACCTCGAAATAGCCGGCCGGGGTCGAGATGAAGACGCCGCGGATGGTCGCGGGGACGTGGCTGAGCGCGAGCAAAGCCATGGCCATTTTGGCGGTGACGGTCTGCATCGGCGGCACCAGCTCCTCGCCGAACGGCACCAGGAAGAGAGCGTAGAAGATCGGGAAAGCGAGGCCGCGCGCCGCCGCCTTGCCGAGGCAGGCGATGGCGGCGCCCTGCAGCATCAGCACCAAAGCGAGGTGGCGGGCGATGTCGATCCCGCCCGCCTCGCCGAGCAGCCAGCCAAAGGCGCCCGCCGCGACCGGCAGCAGCCCCGGCGCCCAGGCGGCGGGGGCGAGCCGCGCGAGCTCGGGCCGGCGCTGCCAGACCAGCCAGCCGATCAAAGGCAATATGAGCAGGCAATGATTGTAGGTGTTGCCCTTGACCCAGAGCGCGGCGACGTCCGCGACGTCGTGGCGGAACAGCAGCAGCAAGGCCGCCCACACCAGGCCGAGCCCGGCGAGGTGCGTCGGCCAGCCGGGCGCGGCGAGCGGCCGGGCTTTCTCGATGGGGAGAAAAGCGGTCATGCCACGTGCCTCCCCATCGCCAGATGGGGAGG
>JBJMTY010000254.1:0-4449 GCA_045811445.1 Allosphingosinicella sp.
CAGGATCCACGACAGCGCGCAGGTGCCGACCGGCTTGTGCGCGGGATCGACGACGAAGATTTCCCAGAAGTCGGTGGTCAGCTCCTCGCTGGCGCGCAGATAATCGAGCACGTCGCCGACGGTCCAATGCTCGGGCACCGCGATCAGGTCGCGCTGCATCAGCCGGCCGGCCGATTCCTCGGGATAGGTGAGCGCTTCCTCGATCGCGGCGCGGTCGTCGGGGTCGAGCTCGCGCAGGACGGCGCGCTGCTCCTCCTCCTCGAGGTCCTCGATCATGGCGACGGCGTCGTCCGTCTCCATCTCGCCGGCGATGTTCGCCACCTGGCGCGGGTCGAGCGCGTCGACCAGCTCCTCGCGGACATGCTCGTTCATCTCGGCCAGCACGTCGCCGTCGAGCAGATCGGCGAGGGCGGTGGCGAGCTGGCGGCGGTCGTCCGAATCGAGCAATTCGAACAGATCCGCCACGTCGGCCGGATGGAGCGGCTCGACCATCGCGCGCGCGCCGGCGGCGTCGCCCGCCTCGACCCGGGCCATGACCTCGCTGACGAATTCGGGCTTCAGCCGGTCGTCCTCGTCGAGCCGGGTGTCGGCGGCGTGAGGCGCGGCGAGGGGGGCGTCGGGATCGCTCTCGCTCATCGCCCTCTCCCTGACCCAAAGCTTCGTGACGGACCGCTTCCTAGGCCCGCCTTCCGCGGGTGTCGAGGTGGCTAAAGGCTGGCGCGGGGCGGGCGTGGCGGTCTAAGGCATGCGCCCATTCAGGAGATGACGATGGCCGACGAACTCAATAATCTCGTCCTTACTCTCGACACCGGCAACGGCGGCGGCGGCGACGTCGTCATCCGCCTGCGCCCGGACCTCGCGCCGGGCCATGTCGCCCGCATCCGCGAGCTGGCCCAGGAAGGCTTTTACGACGGCGTGGTCTTCCACCGCGTCATCCCCGGCTTCATGGCCCAGGGCGGCGACCCGACCGGCAGCGGCATGGGCGGATCGGACAAGCCCAATCTCGCGGCCGAATTCTCGCGCGAGCCGCATGTGCGCGGAACCGCGTCGATGGCGCGCTCGCAGAGCCCGAACAGCGCCAACAGCCAATTCTTCATCTGCTTCGACGACGCCCGCTTCCTCGACGGCCAATATACCGTGTGGGGCGAGGTGACCGAAGGCATGGAGCATGTCGACGCTCTGCCCAAGGGCGAGCCGCCGCGCGAGCCTGGCCGGATCGTCAAAGCCAGCCTGAGGCCCTGAGGCCGTGCCGCCGCGCCCCGTCACGCTCGTCACCGGCGCCTCGGCGGGGCTCGGCGTCGAGTTCGCCCGCCAGTGCCGGGCGCGCGGGGACGAGCTGGTGCTGGTCGCCCGCCGCAAGGACCGGCTCGAGGCGCTGGCGGCGGAGCTGGGCGGCGCGTACGCCATCGCCGCCGACCTCGCCAGGCCCGGCGCGGCGGCCGGATTGTTCGAGGCGGTCGCCGCGCTCGGGCTCGAGGTCCGGACCTTGATCAACAATGCCGGCTTCGGGCTCGGCGGCCGCTTCGCCGAGCTCGACGCGGGCCGCCAGGTCGAGATGATCGACCTCAACGTCCGCGCCCTCACCGAGCTTTGCCGGCTGGCGCTGCCGCCGATGCTGGCGGCCGGCGCGGGCGGCATCCTCAACGTCGCCTCGACCGCGGCCTTCCAGGCCGGCCCCTACAGCGCCGTCTATTACGCGACCAAGGCCTATGTCCTGTCGCTGAGCGAAGCGCTCCACGAGGAAGCCAAGGCGCGCGGCGTCCACGTCACCGCCTTGTGCCCGGGGCCGACCGCGACCGAATTCTTCGAGGTGGCGGGAACGCCCGACGGCCGGCTGGCGAAGATGGCGACCGACCCCGGGGCCGTGGTCGCCGCCGGCCTTCAGGGGCTGGCGAAGAACAAGGCGATCGTCATTCCCGGCCGCGGCAACCGCACCGGCGCCTTCATGAGCCGCCTCCTGCCCCGCTCGACCATGCGCGGCATCGTCGCGAAGCTGAAGGCCTGACCCCCTCCTCGTCATGCCGGACTTGATCCGGCATCCACCTTCGTATTCCCGCGCCGAAAAGCAGAAGGTGGACCCCGGATCGGGTCCGGGGTGACGGCGAGGTCACGAAGGAAAGGTCGCGAACAGCCAGTCGTGGAAGATCTTGACCGGCCGGCGCTTCAGCGCCGAGCGGCGGCAAGCGAACCAATAGCTGTAGGGGCTCTCCACCTTGACGTCGAACAGCTGGACCAGCCGATCGTCCTGCGAGCCCGCGAGATGGCTTTCGAGCATGAAGGCGACGCCCAGCCCCTGCGCGGCGGCGTCGAGGATGAGCTGCCCCGAATCGAAATGGTCGATCGCCGCCGGCTGCAGATCGGGCTCGCCGACCGCCTCGCGCCAATAATCGAACGTGTCGGGCATGTCGCGGTGGAGGTAGATGGTGGCGCGGGCGAGGTCGGCCGGGGCGCGGATCGCGTTGGGCCCGTCGCGCAGCGCCCTGGAGCCGATCGCGATCGCGCGATTGCTGTCGATGCGGCGGGAATAGAGGGTGGGGTCGACCTCGGTGGTGATCGCGATCGCCGCGTCCAGCCCCTCGTCGAGGCGGGCGAGACGGCTGGCGCCGGTGTCGATGTCGATGTGGAGGTCGGGGTAGCGCGCGCGCAGGGCCGGAAGCGCCGGCATCAGCCGCTGCGAGGCGAACAGCGACGGCACGGCGAGCCGCAGCCGCATCATCTCGAGCGGCCCGGTCGCGCGCTCCATGGCGAGCGAGAGCGCGTCGACGGCGGGCCCGATCTCCGCCATCAGCCGCTCGCCGTCCGGGTTGAGGTGGACCGACTGGTGGCGCCGCTCGAACAAGGCGTGGCCGACGAACCGCTCCAGCGCCTGGATCCGGCGCGTGAGCGCGGGCGAGGAAAGCGACAGCGCCTCGGCGGCGGCTTTCACCGAGCCGAGCCGCGCCACCTGGACGAACGCCTCGATCGCGGTAAGGGGCGGCAAGCGGCGCATCTCAAGCTCCCTTTTGTGCGCCGCACAGCCGGCACTGACCCGAAACGAAGCACGAAACCACTGTAGCGGCTGCGTGCATCGCATGCACTCGTAGCACTTTCCTTCGCACTTGCACAATAAATCCGACCAGCCGAAAAGGGTCCCGCCTTTTCAGGCATCCTCTCCTAAAAAACTTCGGGCCGGCCCCTTGTGGACCGGCCCCTTTTTTGTGCGTCGCGCCCCCAAAGCCGGACCCCTAAGCTGGAACCTGGGTTGTCATCTCCTATCTGCTGTCCCTGAGCGACGGAGACGAGAGCGACATGGCCGACGAGGAAAGGCAGCCGACGCGGCTGCAGGTGGCGACGATGCGTCCCGAGGACAGCGGGCGCGGCCTCGCCCGCCTTCCCCGGCGGCTGATGGTCGAGCTCGGGCTCACCGAAGGCGACGTCATCGAGATCGGCGGCAAGCGCGCCACCCCAGCCCGCGCGGTCGGCCCCTATCCCGAGGACGAGGGGCTCGACATCATCCGCCTCGACGGCCTGCAGCGCGCCAATGCCGAGATCGGCTCGGGCGAATATGTGACGGTGCGCAAGGCCGAATCGAAGCCGGCCCAGCGCGTCGTCTTCGCCCCCGCCCAGAAGAACCTCCGCCTCCACGGCTCCGCCCAGGCGCTGAAGCGCAGCTTCGGCATGAAGCCGCTCACCGCCGGCGACGTCGTCGCCACCACCGGCCAGCAGCAGGTCCAGCGCGGCGATATCCCGCCCGAGCTGCGCCAGATGCTCGCCTCGCCCGCCTACGCCCTCCAGGAGATCCGCCTCACCGTCATCTCCACGGCGCCCAAGGGCATCGTCCATATCGACGCCAACACCGAGGTCGAGCTCCGCCCCGAATATACCGAGGCGACCGACCAGCGGCGGGCGGACGTCACCTACGACGATCTCGGCGGCATCGGCGCGACCATCGACCAGATCCGCGAGATGGTCGAGCTGCCGCTGCGCTATCCCGAGATATTCGAGCGGCTCGGCGTCGATCCGCCCAAGGGTGTGCTGCTCTACGGCCCGCCGGGCACCGGCAAGACCCGCCTCGCCCGCGCCGTGGCGAACGAGAGCGACGCCAATTTCTTCAGCATCGCCGGCCCCGAGATCATGGGCTCGGCCTATGGCGAGAGCGAGCGGCGGCTGCGCGAGATTTTCGAGGAAGCGGGCAAGAACGCGCCCTCGATCATCTTCATCGACGAGATCGACTCGATCGCGCCCAAGCGCGGCCAGGTCCAGGGCGAGACGGAGAAGCGCCTCGTCGCCCAGTTGCTCACTTTGCTCGACGGGCTCGAGCCGCGCCAGAACGTGGTCGTCATCGCCGCCACCAACCGGCCCGAAGCGATCGACGAGGCGCTGCGCCGCCCCGGCCGGTTCGACCGCGAGATCGTCATCGGCGTGCCGGACGAGAGCGGCCGCCGCGAGATCCTCGCCATCCATACCCGC
>JBJMTY010000255.1:0-2106 GCA_045811445.1 Allosphingosinicella sp.
CCCAGCCGCCCCAGACGTAGATGCAGATGAACAGGAACAGCCACACCACGTCGACGAAATGCCAGTACCAGGCCGCCGCCTCGAAGCCGAAATGCTGCTGCGGGGTGAAGTGGCCCTTGTAGGAGCGCACCAGGCAGACGATCAGGAAGATGGTGCCGATGATGACGTGGGCGCCGTGGAAGCCGGTCGCCATGAAGAAGGTCGACGAATAGATATTGTCTTTGAAGCCGAACGGCGCGTGGCTGTATTCATAGGCCTGGATGCTGGTGAACAGCAGGCCGAGCAGAATCGTGCACCACAGGCCCTTGATGAGCCCGTTCCGGTCGCCGTGGATCAGCGAATGGTGCGCCCAGGTGACGGTGGTGCCCGAGCAGAGCAGAATGAGGGTGTTGAGCAACGGGAAGCCGAACGGATCGAGGACCTTCATCCCCTTGGGCGGCCAGGTCCCGCCGATCGCATCGACGGCCGAGGGGAAGAGCGAGGCGTCGAAATAGGCCCAGAACCAGGCGACGAAGAACATCACCTCCGAGGCGATGAACAGGATCATGCCGTAGCGCAGGTGGAGCTGGACGATCGGCGTATGATCGCCCGAATGGGCCTCGCGGATCACGTCCGACCACCAGCTGAACATGGTGAGCAGGATACCGGCGACGCCGAGCGCCATCACCGCCGAGCCGCCCGCGACCGCGTGCATCCACATCACCAGGCCCGAGAACAGGCCGAGCGCCGAGAAGGCGCCGATCAGCGGCCACACGCTCGGCTTGACGAGGTGATAGGGGTGGTTCTGCGCTCCGGCCATTCCTCGATCGTCCTCTCGATACCGCCATGCCAGTGACGGTGCGTTTGCGCCGATCCTCTAACCGCGCCCCTCGGGCTCGTCCACCGGGTAAAAGGTATAGCTCAGCGTGATTTCGCTGATGTCGTTGGTGTCCGGATCGGAGGCGAATTTCGGATCGACGAAGAAGGTGACCGGCATGCGCACCGCCTCGCCGGGCTTGAGCGTCTGCTCGGTGAAGCAGAAGCATTGGATTTTGGTGAAATATTTGCCGGCCTGCGGGGGCGAGACGTTGAACACGGCGCGCCCGGTGATCGGCCGCGCGGAAAGGTTCTGGGCCAGATAGACGGCCATGTAGCGCTCGCCGATCTTCACCACCTGGGTCTCGCGCTCGGGCGTGAAATGCCACGGCAAGGTGGGGGCGACGTTGGCGTCGAAGCGGATGCCGACGGTCTTGCCGAGAACGATCCTGGGCATCGTCTCCGCGGACGCGCGCTGGGTGGTGCCGTCGAAGCCGGTCGCCTGGCAGAACAGGCGGTAGAGCGGCACGCTGGCATAGGCCAGGCCGACCATCGCGACGACGACGGCGAAGGCGATAAGGCCGACTCTCTGGTTGCGGCGCGAGATTTCGTCGGCGCGCGCGCTCACCGGTAGAGGCTCATCTTGGCGATGGTGATGGCGTAGATCAGCACGACAAAGCCGGCGAGCAGCAGGCCCATGACCAAAGCGCGCGCCTTCTGGCGGCGGCGGATCTCCTCGTCGCCCGGCGGCACGGGCCCGCTCATGCGGCCAGCCAGCGGTCGGCGACGAGCGCGCCGAACACAGCGAAGAGATAGAGGATCGAATAAGCGAAGAGCTGCTTTTCCGGCTTCATGCCGGCCGGCTCGGCGGCGCGGTTCGCCATCACCCGGGCGGCGAGCGCCAGGAAGACGAGGCTGAGCGCGCTCGCCGCCACGCCGTAATAAGGCCCGGCGAGGCCGAGCGGCCAGGGCGCGACCGCCGCCGCGCTCATCGGCAGGCTGTAGAGCAGGATGTGCTGGCGGGTGACCCGCGCGCCCGAGACGACCGGCAGCATCGGCACGCCGGCGGCGGCGTAGTCGGAGCGCACGAACAAGGAGAGCGCCCAGAAATGGGGCGGGGTCCACAGGAAGATGTGGGTGAAGAGCAGCACCGGGAGCAGGGTGACGTCGCCGGTCGCCGCGGCCCAGCCGATCACCGGCGGGAAAGCCCCGGCGGCGCCGCCGATGACGATGTTCTGCGGCGTCCGAGGCTTGAGCAGAACGGTGTAGATCACCGCGTAGCCGACGAAGGTTGCGAACGTCAGCCACATC
>JBJMTY010000256.1:0-4727 GCA_045811445.1 Allosphingosinicella sp.
CGAAGTAGAAGATGTGGCCGACCTCGATGCCGCGCGACTGGCGCAGGTCCGCGCCCGCCGCCGCCTCGCGCGCCGCGTCGCGCTTCTCGTCGGTCGCGGCATAATCGCGGGTGAGGCCGCCGACGAACTCCTCCAGCGCCGCCGGGTCGCCCGCGTCGACGCCTTCCGCCTCGGCCGAGCGGTCCGCTTCCCAGGCCTTGTGGTAGAAGACCTCGCTCTCGCCCGACGGCGCGAGGATGATGAATTCGTGGCTGAGGTCGCCGCCGATCGGGCCGGTGTCGGCCTGCATCGGGATGGCGGTGAGGCCCATCCGCGCGAAGGTCCGCAAATAGGCGATGAACATGCGGTTGTAGCTGTGCCGCGCGCCGGCTTCGTCGAGGTCGAAGCTGTAGGCGTCCTTCATCAGGAACTCGCGGCCGCGCATGATCCCGAAGCGGGGGCGGACCTCGTCGCGGAACTTCCACTGGATGTGGTAGAGGATGCGCGGCAGGTCGCGATAGCTCTTCACCGCGTCGCGGAACAATGCGGTGATCATCTCCTCGTTGGTCGGGCCGAACAGCATCTCGCGCTCGTGCCGATCGGTGATGCGCAGCATTTCGGGGCCGTAGGCGTCGTAGCGGCCGCTCTCGCGCCAGAGGTCGGCCGACTGGATGGTCGGCATCAGCATCTCGATCGCGCCGGCCCTGTCCTGCTCCTCGCGCACGATCCGCTCGATATTGGCGAGCACCCTTTTGCCGAGCGGCAGCCAGGCATAGATGCCCGCGGCGGTCTGGCGGATCAGCCCGGCACGCAGCATCAATTGGTGGCTGACGATCTGCGCGTCGGCGGGAGTCTCCTTGGAGACGGGCAGGAAATAGCGGGAGAGACGCAAGGTCGAGGGTCCTTCGGCGGGGTGGCTTTCGCCTCTACGGGGGGGGCTAAGCGAGCGCAACCGCCGCGGCGGTGCCGCCGGTCTGTTGCCGCGCCGACACAGGGTCGAAGCAATCTGTCACAACATCTTGATTAAGCCGTGACAAGGAACCGACCCGGTCATAGCGAATGGCCACGGACGAGCGGCTCTTCAAACGGCCCGGTTCGGGGAGGCTTCGGCCCCGTATTTCCAGGCGAGGTGGAGATACGCGCGGGCAGGAGCTCTCAAACAAGGGGGTTGGCGAGCGATCGCCACACGGGTGCCCGGGCAGCGATGCCCGGGCACTTGCCGTTTGAGCCCGGGCGCTTGCCGTTTTGGAAAGAGCGCCCGCAGCCGCCCTCACCCATGGCCTCAGCCGCCGGCGGGCGGGGTTCCGCTGTCTCCGGTCGCGTAATCGGCGACCGCCTTCCAGCTGCCGTCGCCGCTTTTCCTGAACACGGTGAGGTAATTGCCCGTCTGCGTCGTCGCCCGCTTGGTCGCCGGGTCGGTAAAGCCGACGCGGAAGGTGCCGCGCGTATAGGCAAGCTCGCCCGAGCCCGCGACTTCGGTCGCCTCGTTGGCGAAGTCGATCGAGAAAGCGGGATCCTTGAGATCGGCGGCGATGTCGCGGGCGACGGCGTCGCGGCCCTTGGCGGCCGGCATGCCGGGCACCGCGACGACCGCGTCGTCGGCATAGCCGGCGGCGACCTTGGCCGCGTCCTTGGCTTTCCAGGCGGCGAGGATGGCCAGCTCGGCCTGCTTGACCGCGTCGGCGGCCGCGCCGGCCGCGCCCGGCGCCGCGGCCGATGCCGCGTTCCCGGCCGCGCCGCCGCCCTTCTGGCAAGCCGGAAGCGCCAGCGCTGCCGCCGCGAGCGCGGCTCCGGTCAAAAGCCTGCTGGGCATGATTTTCGCCTCCCGTCCTGATGATCCAGCGGCGGACGAGACGCCGGATGCGCGGCTTTGGCAAGCCGTTTCGGCCCCTCCCGCCGCGCCGCCGCGCCTTCGAAGTTGAATTCCGGGCGCTTTGCCCCTATCTCGGCCTTGCTGACGTCGCCTGCGACGGAATCTGACGGCCCCCTGTTTCGGGCGGGCCACCATCTTCCCTTTCAAGCCTTTGGCCTCACGCGGCGCATTCCTGCGGCCGCGGTGCGAAGGAGCAAGGCTTGCCCAAGGAAGATCTGCTGACCCTGGAAGGAACGATCGACGAGATCCTTCCCGACGGCCGCTTCGGCGTCGCGCTCGACAACGACCACCGCATCGTCGCCTATACGGCGGGACGGATGCGGCGTTTCCGCATCCGATCTGTGGTCGGGGACCGGGTCCATGTCGAGATGACGCCCTACGACCTCACCAAGGGCCGCATCATCTTCCGGGAGAGGACTCCCGGCGCCGGCCCAGGCGGGCCGCGGCGCGGAGGCTTCAAGCGGCGCTAGCGCCCAACAACGAACCAGGCGAGGCCGAACGACGGCCCGCCGCAAGGATACTCAATGCACGATACCAAGACGCGGCCGAACCGTCGGCCCACGCTCTACCTTCCCGCTTTCCTGTCGACGCCTCACGGCGCGGCGCGCGAGGCGGGGAGCTTTCCCCTTTCTCCCGACCAGCTCCGGCGCACCGTCGCCGAGATGATCGGCTGACCCCCCGCCCCTCCCCGCTAAAGGGAGGGGCTTCTCGTTGGAGACGAGCCCATGTCCAGAACCGCCGTCAAACCCTTCCTGCTCACCAAGGACGAGGAGGGGCAGTATATGCTCACCGTCCGTGAGACCCGCTACAACAGCCAGGGCTATCCGCTGGTGACCTCGACCGCGGTCGAGGAACGGTTCCGCACCGCCAATGCGGCCCGCGCCCACGCCAAGGCCCATTTCGGCGCCGCCGCGGGCGAGTTCGCCACCAAGTAAGCGGCTGGCCAAGGAAGCGGACCGGCAATAGCCGACCGGCCGACGCGCAAGCGGCCCGCCCCCGCGAGGGGACGGGCCGCCCGGTCGTTCGCGTGAAGCGGGCTAGAGAGCGCCGCCTTGGCTGCCGCCACCCTGGCCGGAGCCCGACTGGCCGCTCTGGTCTCCCTGGCCGCTTTGGCCGCCCTGGCCGCTTTGGCCTGAGCGATCATCGTCCTGCTGCTGCTGGCCGAGGCCGCCCTGGCCGCCGCCCTGCTGGCCGCCCTGGCCGCCGGACTGGCTCTGGTCGCCGCCCATGCCCTGACCGCCGCTCTGGCCCTGGCCGCCTGACTGGCCGCCTTGGCTCTGCTGGCCGAGGCCCGACGAGGAACCGCCCTGCTGGCCGGCGTCACCGCCCTGCTGCTCCTGCTGGGGCTGACGGCCCTGATCGGCGCCGCCGGCGCCGCCTTCGCCCATCTGGCCCTGGCCGCCGCCCTGCTGCTGCTGCTGCTGATCCTGCTGCTGGCCCTGCTGGCCCTGCTGGCGCCCGAAGTCCGAGCCGCCGCCTTGGTTATTCTGTTCGGCCATCCTCTTGATTCCTTGTCTTTCAGCGGTGCCGGAATTGACACGGGGGAAGAACGTCGAGCCGGCGGCGCGCGTTCCGGCGGCGGGCGGCGGCGGGGCGCCCGGCGGGGCCGTTTTCAGGCCGGAACGATGAGCGCGCGGGCCGAACCGAAACGAAGCGGCCGGCGGCGGCGCTCGGGCCCTCGACACGGCCCCGCCCTCCCCTCTACGCTTGCGCCCATGACCTATTGCCTCGGCATGCTGCTCGACGCCGGCCTCGTCCTCGTCGCGGACACGCGGACCAATGCCGGCGTCGACAATTTCTCCTCGTTCAAGAAGCTCCACACTCTGGTCGACGAGCCCGACCGGCAGATTTTCGCCTGCACCGCCGGCAGCCTGTCGATGAGCCAGTCGGTCATCGGCCTCGTCCAGGAGGGCCTGCCGGCGGCCGCCGAGGGCATGGCCGGCGGCGGCGGCGAGGTCACCCGGTCGCTGCGCCACGCGACCACCATGTTCCGCGCCGCCCAGTTGATCGGCGAAGCGGTGCAGACGGCCAATGCGACGGTCGGGCGGGCGCTGGCGACGATCAACATCGAAAGCTGGGTCTCGCTGCTGCTCGGCGGGCGGATCGGCGACGGGCCGCCGATGCTGTTCCTCGTCTACAATGCCGGCAATTTCATCGAATGCACGCCCGAAGTGCCGTTCCTGCAGATCGGCGAGACGAAGTACGGCAAGCCGATCCTCGACCGCGGCCTCGCCTACGAGACGCCGCTGCGCGAGGCGGTGAAGTTCGCCTTCCTGAGCTTCGACAGCGCGATGCGCTCGAACCTCGGCGTCGCCCGGCCGCTCGACCTGATGGTGATGCCGCGCGACCGCGCCCGGCCGCTGCTCCACCGGCGGATCGCCGAGGACGACGCCTATTTCGACGACCTCTCCGCCCGCTGGGCCCGCTACCTCCACGACGCCGCCGAGAAGATCCCCGACCCGCCGTGGATGGACGAGGCCGGCTGAGCGGCGCCGGCCAGGCCGAAGGGGCGGCGAAGGGCGGGCGGAGCGCCGCCGGAAGGCGCGGAAGCTTCGAAGTTTCGCGTTTAAAAAAATCCAATCGATCACAGAATGCCTATTTGATCGGTTTTTCCGATCAGTGGCGCGGGCGCGAACGGCGGCGGCAATGCCGGGCGCCGCGCGATTCGCGCGGCGCCGGGCTGAGCGGGAAGGGTCCACGATGAGAAAGAGCCGGCCCGGAACATAGCAGAAACCGCTGGCTCGACCAAGCCTCGCCGCGCCACCACCCCGCCGGCGCGCGCGGGCGCGAGGTCGCTCCGGAGGGGCTCCGGGAGGTGGCGGGGCGAGAGCCGGATCATTGCCGTGCCGGAGCCGCGCGGCTGCGGGACGCGCGC
>JBJMTY010000257.1:0-1831 GCA_045811445.1 Allosphingosinicella sp.
CGCGCCATCCCTTCGACAGGCTGAGGGCAGGTTCGTCGACGCCGCCAAGACAGGCTTTGGTGTCTCAGACCTTGTCCCGCTGCCGCGGATGCCCCGTCGCCACCCCGCCGCTCAGCCGCGCCACATGCGGATACCGCTCCGCCATCTCCGGCGTGTAGCCCAAATTGAACACCGTGGGGCTCTTCTTGGGCCGCTCGGGGCGGTCGTAATAGGTGCCGAACAGGCGGTCCCAGAAGAAGCTGGTGATGCCGTAATTGCCGTTCTCGTCGTGGAAATGGTGGGCCATGTGCTGGCGCTTCATCTCCGCCAGCCACTTGTTCTTGGGCTTGTAGGCGAGGTGCTGGATGCAGTGGCAGAATTCGTAGAAGCAGGTGGTGACGAGCCCGGTCGCGAAGGCGGCGAGGGCGGCGCCGATCGGCGCCTCGGCGGCGTGGGGGCCGTGGCCGGCGAGCGCGAGGCCGATCGCCCAGCCGATCGGCAGGGTGGCGAGCGCGATGGTCGGCACGGTCGTGTGGAGCGCGCCGAACAGGACCTCGAGATGGTTGGGGTCCTGGTGGTGATCGTAATGGATGCGCTTCCAGGTCGAGGCCATGGCCGGCACCTTGAACATCCAGCGGCTGTGCAGCACCCAGCGGTGGAGCAGGTACCAGACGAGGGGGTAGACGAGGGTCGCGGCGGCGATTGCGACGAGCGTCGGGGCGAGCGGCGCCGGGCGAGGGACGTAGAGCGCGACCGCCCCGGCGGCGAGCAGGGCATAAGCGATGATCGCCGGATATTGGAGGTAGGCGGCGACCAGCTCCTTGAGCGTCATGCGGTCGAGATGATGCTCGCGTCTCCAGAAGCTCGGGCGCAGGCTTTGGGCGATCTTCATGCTTTTCCTCGGTTTTCCGGCGCTCCGCGGCGCGTCGGGGCTCTCACCCGAATATGGGAGGCCGCTCCTGAAGCCTCAATATGGCAGTTTGATGGCTTTGTCGCCCCCGCGGCGCGCTTCGGCCCGGCTCAGGCCAGGCGGAGCGCGCGGGCGAGGGCGCCGAGGCTGTCGCGGTCGCCGCGGGTGAGGCCGAAGCGCAGCGCGGTCCAGCTCGTCGCCGCCCACAAAGCCAGCACGGCGGCGAAGCGGGCGGGGCCGTGGAGGTGGGTGCCGGCGGCCCACATCAAAGCGACCCCCACCAAAGCCGCGGCAAGGCCGAGGAAGAGCTTGAGGTCGAACGGGGTGAGGCCGTCGGAGATTTGCAGCTCCAGCGTCGCGGCATAGGCGATCACGAGGGTGGCGATGCCGACCGCCGCCGCCATGCCCTCGGCGCCGAAGCGGGGGACGAGGATCAGCGACAGGATTATCCAGGTCGCGACCCCGGCGAAGGCGTTGACGAGGGGGAGGATGCGGTGGCCGGTCATCTCGACGATGGGGGTGGCGGGGCCGACGATCGCCTCGGCGGCGCGGGCGGCCACGAGGATCCAGAGCAGGGGCAAGGCCGCCATCGCCTCGTGGCGGTAGAGCGACAGGACGTCGCGGCCGGCGAAGGCGAGCAGGCCGGCGAGCGGGACGACGAGGGCGGTCGAGATGCGGCTGGCGAAATGGTAGAGCGGGGCGATGCGGGCGCGGTCGGCGCGGGCCTGGTGGGCGGCGAGCGGCGCCATCACATATTGGAAGGCCTGGCGGACGGCGAGCGGCAGGGTGGCGATCTTGCGGGCGATCTCGAACAGGCCGGCGGCGACCGCGCCGCGCGCGCCGGGCAGCAGCAGGTTGATGACCAAGGCCGGCGCGTCGACCAGCAGGCGGCGGGCGACGTTGGCGGGGAGCAAAGCGAGGCCGGTGGCGAGCAGCAGGCGC
>JBJMTY010000258.1:0-18521 GCA_045811445.1 Allosphingosinicella sp.
CCCCCCCCCCCACGACGCCATGGCCGCCTATCCGCCTCGCCCCTTCGGGGTCGCCCGGAGAAGGGCACCGGCTGCGTCGCGGCGCTTGTGCGGGCAAACCAGCCCGCCCTACACGCCGCTCCTTGCCGGTGCCCTTCTCCGGGCGATCCTGGCCATTGCCATTTAGGGGTCCAGACCCTGGGCCGGGCGGCCCGGCGCGTCAACGCGCGGGCGGGCGAGCGGGTGCCGGGCATTGACCAGCTCGACCAGGCGGCGGCTGTCGACATGGGTGTAGATCTGGGTGGTGGCGATGTCGGCATGGCCGAGGAGGAGCTGCAGGGCCCTCAAGTCCGCCCCGCCCTCGAGCAAATGGGTGGCGAAAGCGTGGCGCAGGACATGGGGGCTGACCCGCTCGGGCGGGATGCCGGCGGCGGCGGCGAGCTCGCGCACGAGCTGGAACAGGCGGACCCGGCTCAGATGCTTCTTGCCCGAGGGAAACAGCCAAGGCTGGTCGCGCGGCACCAGAGCGGACCAGACGGCGACGGCGGCGCGGGCGCGGTCCGAGATGGGCACGAGCCGCTCCTTGTCGCCCTTGCCGCGCAGGATCAGGAAAGGCTGGTCGGGCCGCAGCGCGTGGCGGGGCAGCGACACCAATTCGGTCGCCCTCAGCCCGGAGCCGTAGAGCAGCTCGATGAGGGCGGAGAGGCGGAGCGCGGCCGGACCGGGCTCTTCGGCGAGGCGGCGCTCGATCTCGGCGAAGATCGCATCGACGTCGCGGCGGCCCAGGATCCTGGGCAGCGGCCGCCCGCCGGCGGGGCGCGGCAAGGCGGCGGAGGGGTCGTCGGCACGGAATCCCTCGCCGTGGACGAAGGCGAAGAAGCGCCTGAGCGCCGCGGCCTTGCGCGCGACAGTGGCGCGCTTGAGCGGCAGCCAGGCTTCGGAGAGGCGCTTGAGCCGCGCCCCGTCGGCGCCGGAGAGGCCGCCGCCGAGCAGCTCGGAAGCGCCGCGCAGGTCGCGCTCGTAGGCGAGCAGGGTGTTGCGGGCCGCCCCGGCCTCGGCCGCCATCATCTCGAGGAAGGCGGCGATCAGCCGGCCGTCCTCCCCCGCCTCGCTCACGTCCGGGTCATCGCCTCGGCGGCGATCATCCTCGCTTCATAATCGTGGCCGACGGCGCGCAGCGCGGTGAGGATCTGGTAGAGATGCTCGGGCGGGACGCCGCGCCAGTCGCGCGTCTGGAGGCCGGTGGCGGCGAGCAAAGCGACGGTGCCCGGCTGGCCGGTCCGCGCCGCCGCGGCGAGCAAATGCGCCCAGCGCGTCCGCGGCGCCGTCTCGATGCCGTATGTGCCGGGGTCGCGCAGCCGGCCGAGCCCGGCGAGCGCGGCGACCAGCAGGCGCCCCCGCTCCGGATCGGTGCGCTCGGTAAAGGCCCGCACCCGACCGGCGCCGAGATCGACGGCGGCGCGCGGCGCGCCGACCGCGAGAAGCGCCCAGGCGCGGTCGCCCTTGTCGCCCATCCCGTCGACGATCCCGCCCCAGCGCGCCGCCGGCGCGTCATAGCCCGCGCTCAGCATCGCGCCGATCAGGTCGGCGGCATCGTCCTCATATTTCGCGTTGGCGGGCAGGCGCGCGGCGGCGGCGGCGGTAAGGATGAGCCGCGCGTAGCGGCCGCCGGGCGCGTCCTTCTCGTCCCACAGCCCCTTCATCGCCGAGACGCGGTCGTCGAGGCCCGCCGCATAGGCCCGGCGCAGGCGTCCGCCGATCGTCGCCTCGATGTCGGAGGGGTCGGTCTGGTCGGCGAGGGTCGAATAGAGCTCGACCAGGGAGGCGTTGGAGAAGACGCCGAGCGAGGCGGCGGTCTGGGCGGCGGCGACGCGATCCTCGAGCGGCACCATCGGCGCCCGCGCCTGCCAGGCCCAGACCAGCGGCCCGGCGCCGTTCATCAGCCCGGCGGGAATGTCGAGGCCGGTCGCCGAGGCGAGGCCGAAGCGCCAGGCGTTGAGGCTGTCGACGCCGTCCCACTGGATGGTGACGGCGCGGCGGGTGTTGAGCCCGGCCCCGATCACTTTCTCGGCCAGCATCAAATCGATGCCGCCGACGCCGGATCTGGACCGGGCCTGGTCGATGAGCTGGCTGGCGCGGGCGCTGTCGCCGCGCAGCGCCGAGCACATCGCGTCGGCGAGCGGCCAGACCGGCTCGTCGGAGACGGCGCGGCCGGGCTCGACCAGCGGGCAGAGGCCGGCGGGGTCGGCGCCGGCGAGCGAGACCTGGACGGCGACGGTGAACATGCGCGGCGTGAAGCGATCGACATCGACCGCCTGGACCAGCATCCGCGCCGCGTCCGCCTCGCCCATGCGCAGCAGCAGCCAGGCGCGCTCGGCGACCCAATCGACCGGGTTCATGCCCACGGGGGCGGGCACTTCGCTGAGCAAGGCGCGGCGCAGCAGCATCGATTCCCAGCGCGACGGCAAGGGCGCGTCGAGCCGGCGCATCAGCGAGGCGAGGAAGACGCCGTTGGCGCCGCCGAACGCCTGGTAGCCGAGGCCCCAATTGTCCGGCCCCAGCGGCCCCACCACCTCGACCGGCCGGCGGGCGAATTCGGGTATCTCGATCGCCGGCGGGGCCTGGACGAGCTGGTCCTCGGGAAGGTCGGTCGCGTTGCCCTCGGCGACCTCGCCGGTCTCGGCCGGGACGGCGAGCCCGGGCGGCGGCAGCGGAATGTCGGCCGGGACGGTCGAATTCCCGGCCGGCGCGGCGACGGGCGCCGCGGGCGGAGGCGGCGGCGGCGGAGTCTCCTTCGGCGCGGGCGGCGGCTGGTCAAAGCCGGGCGGGAGCAGGCTTTCCGGCCCCTTGCCCTTGTCGCGCTGGCCCGCGGCGGGAAGCGCGAGGCCGATCGCCGCCGCGCCGCCCAGCAGGAGAAGACTAGTGCGCCAGCGCTTCATTGGTGACATCCTGCTCGATCCGCTGCGTCGGCACTTCGGTGCTGCGCAGGCTCAGCCAGACCAGGAAGGCGACCAGCAGGATCGCGAGGATGACGAGGATCGTCGGCAGCGGCGAGCGACGCCGGCGGGGTGGCGGGGAAATACGCATGGCGCGCCTTTTGCCCCACGACACCCGCCGCTGTATAGCCCCCGCCGCCATGCCCGAGCCGCTTCCCTGCCCCGACCGCTCGATCGTCCTCGTCGGCCTGATGGGCGCCGGCAAGTCGACCGTCGGCCGGCGGCTGGCCAAGCGCCTCGCTCTGCCCTTCGTCGACAGCGACGAGGAGATCGAGCGCGCCGCCGACCACGAGATAGGCGAGATATTCGACCGCTTCGGCGAGGCCAGCTTCCGGGACGGCGAGCGGCGGGTGATCCGGCGGCTGGTCGAGGGCCCGCGCAAGGTGCTGGCGACCGGCGGCGGCGCCTTCCTCGACCCGGCGACGCGGGCGCTGATCCTCGAGACCTGCATCGCCGTCTGGCTCGACGCCGACGCCGACGTGCTGGCCGAGCGGGTGGCGCGGCGACAGAGCCGGCCCCTGCTCCAGGGCAAGGACCCCCTGCCCGTGCTGCGCCGCCTCGCCGAGGCCCGCAACCCGGTCTACGCCGAAGCGCACCTCCACGTCCGCAGCGGACGCGACCTTCCCCACGAGCGCGCCGTCGACCGCATCGTCGAAGCGCTGGAGAGCCACGCATGAGCCGCGTCGCGGTCGGGCTAGGCGCGCGGGCTTACGAGATTCGAATCGAGGCAGGCCTGCTGCGCCGCGCCGGGGAAGCGCTGGCGCCTTGCGCGCGAGACCGACGATTGGTGGTGGTGACCGACGCGAACGTCTGGGCCGCCCAGGGGGAGAGGCTGACGGCGAGCGGCCTGCGCATCGAGCCGATCGTCGTCCCGGCCGGCGAGGCGAGCAAGAGCTGGGCGCGGCTCGAGGCGGTGACCGAGCGGCTGCTCGCGCTCGGCGTCGAGCGCGACGACGCCATCGTGGCGTTCGGCGGCGGCATGGTCGGCGACCTCGCCGGCTTCGCCGCCGCGATCCTCAAGCGCGGCTGCCGCCTCGTGCAGGTGCCGACCAGCCTCCTTGCCCAGGTCGATTCGTCGGTGGGCGGCAAGACCGCGATCAACGCGGCGGCGGGCAAGAATCTGATCGGCGCCTTCCACCAGCCCGTGGCGGTGCTGATCGACCCCGAGGCGCTCGACACGCTGCCGCCGCGCGAGCTGCGCGCCGGCTATGCCGAGGCGGTCAAATACGGCCTCGTCGCCGACCCGGCCTTCTTCGCCTGGTGCGAGGCGAACGGGGCGGCGCTGCTCGCCGGCGACCCCGCCGCGCGGCTTCACGCCATCGAAACCTCGGTCGGCATGAAGGCGGCGATCGTCGCGGAGGACGAGCGCGAGACCAAGGGGCGCCGCGCTTTGCTCAATTTCGGCCATACGTTCGGCCACGCCATCGAGGCGGCAAGCGGGTACCGGATGCTCCACGGCGAGGCGGTGGCGCTCGGCATGGCGCTCGCCTTCCGCTTCTCGGCGGCGCGGGGGCTTTGCGCGAGCGAGGACGCGGCGCGGGTGGAGGCTCATCTGAGCTGCATGGGCCTGCCGACGCGGCTCGACGGCGGCGATCCGGCGTCGCTCGTCGCAGCCATGGCGGCGGACAAGAAGGCGAGCGGCGGACGCCTCTCCTTCATCCTGACGCGCGGGATCGGCGAGGCGTTCGTCGACCGGTCGGTGGAAACGGCCGAGGTCGAGGCCTTCCTGGAGCGGGAGCTGCGACGCCGCCCCGGTGAGGCCTCTATTCCTCCTTCGGCTCCGGAATCGGTTCCGGAACCGTGATCATTCGGTCGAGGCGGGCGCGCAGATCGCCCGATTCGAGCTGGGCCTTGAGCCGCTCGCGGTCGCGGGCGCGGTAGAGGTCCTCGCTCCGGTCGATCTCCTCGCGGTCCACGCCGACCTTGTCCATCGCCATGCGGGCCATGCGTACGGCCGAATCGAGCACTTCGCGCACGACGCCGGCCACCGGCGCGTCGCGCAGCTTGAGCAAGGCCCGGCGATCGTAGGCCCGCACGAAAATGGCCGCGGCGGGGAAGGCCTCGTGCACCGCCTCGACGAAGGCGGGCTCGATCTGGTCGCCGTCGATGCAGAACAGGATCAGCTCGGCCTCGGCCGCCCCCGCCTGGCGGAGCAGGTCGAGGCGGGTGCCGTCGCCATAATAGACCTTGGCGCCGAAGCTGCCGGCGACGTCGATCATCTCGATGTCGTTGTCGACCAGGGTCACCGCTATGCCCTGGGCGATCAGCATCTGCGCCACCGTCTGCCCGAACCGGCCGTAGCCGACGATGACGGCGTTGGAGCCGTCGGCGACGGGGCCGCCGCGCTCTTCCTTGCTCACCGGTTCCGAACGCAGGCCCTGCGTCGCCATCATCAGGAACGGGGTCGTCGCCATCGAGACGGTGACGATCGCGCCGAACAGGCTCGCCGCCTCGGGCGTGATCAGGAAGGCCTGGCGCGCCTGCGCGAACAGGACGAAGCCGAACTCGCCGCCCTGGCTGAGCAGCAGGCCGAGGCCCAGCGCCGGACGCCAGGCCATGCGGAAGGCGGCGGCGAGCCCCATGATCATACCGGCCTTCAGCGTGATCAGCGCCAGCGCCATGCCGGCGACGAAGAGCGGCCGCTCGCCGATGGCATGGAGATCTAGCATCATGCCGACGGCGAGGAAGAACAGGCCGAGCAGGATCGAGCGGAACGGCTCGACATCGGCTTCGAGCTCGTGCCGGTAGGGGCTGTCGGCGAGCATCACGCCGGCGATGAAGGCGCCGAGCGCCGTCGAGAGGCCGAGCAGCTCCATCACCGCGGCGCTCGCGATGACGGTGAACAGGCCGGCGAAGACGAACATCTCGCGCTCGCCGAGATTGCCGATCAGCCGGAAGAAGGGGCGGAGCACGAAACGTCCGGCGAGGATGAGGCCGGCAATGGCGGCGAGGGTGGTGAGCGCCACCTGCCAGCCGGGCGGGCCGCCGGCGTCGGCGGGGTTGCGCGACATGGCGGCGACGATGGTGATCAGCGGCACGATCGAGAGATCCTGGAACAGCAGGATCGAGAAAGCGCGCTCGCCGAACGGCGTCCGCAGGCGGCCGGCGGACTGGAGCAAAGGCAGGACCTGCGCGGTCGAGGACAGAGCGAGCGGCAGGCCCAAGGCCAGGCAGGCGGCCGGCGAGGAGCGGGTCGCCGCCCACACGAGCCCCGCGCCCGCGAGGCCGCACAGCGCCACCTGCAGGAGCCCGAAACCGAATATGTCGTGCCGCATCCGCCACAGCCGGGTCGGGTTCAGCTCGAGCCCGACGAGGAAGAGCAGCAGCACGATGCCGATCTCGGCGATCTCCAGCATCGCCTCGCCGCCATGGACCAGGCCCAGCACCTGAGGCCCGACCAGCGCGCCCGCGACCAGGAAGCCGAGCGTGGCGCCGAGCCCGAGGCGGCGGAACAGCAGGACGAAGACGAGCGCGAAGCCGAGCAGGATGACGCCGTCGCGAAGCAAGGACACCGGCGCGTGGATGCCGCCGTTCATCGCGCCGCGCTCCCCGCGGCCGCCGCCGCTTCGGCCGCCGCCTCGAAGGGGAGCAGGATCGAGGCGTGGCGGGCGGCGAAGCGTCGCGCATCGGCGAAGATTTCGAGCCCGGGCCAGTCGCCCGGATCCCGGCGCGCGCCGGCCAGATAGGCGCTGAGCGAATCGCGGGCGGCGGCGATCTCGGCGCCCGAGCGGCCGAGCGCGTGCGAGCCCATCAGCGCCGCCGCCGCCTGGCCCAGCGCACAGGCCTTCACCTCCTGCGCCAGCAAGGCGACGCGTCCGTCTTCGTCCAGCACCACGTCTACCGCGACCGCGCTTCCGCAGACCGGCGAGCGTTTCTCGGCGCTGCCCTGCGGGCGCTCCAGCCGTCCGAGATGGGGAATCGAGGCGGCCAGGCGGAGGATGTCGCGGCTGTAGAGGGCGGTCGGCACGGGTGCCGCTATAGGTAAGCCGAAGCGTCGCGTCACGCCGGCTTACCGTATTGCATCGCTAATACACCTGTGATAGCTTCGCGCCGTTCAGGGAGGAGAGACTCATGTATAGTGACAGCGATCTGGAGGCGGCGGTCGCGGCCGGGGCGGTAACGCCGGAGGCGGCGGCGGCGCTGCGCGACTATGTCGCCGGCCGCGCCGCGAGCCCGGCGGTCGACGAGGAGCATTTCCGGCTCATCAGCGGCTTCAACGACATCTTCGTCTCGGTCGCCGCGGCGATCCTGTTCTTCGCACTGGGCTGGATCGGCTCGACGATGGGGCCTCGCATCGAAGTCGACGGTCCATCGCCGATCGGGGCTTTGCTCGTCGCCGGCGCCGCCTGGGGCCTGGCCGAATTCTTCACCCGCAAGCGCCGCATGGCGCTGCCCAGCATCCTGATGCTGCTCGCCTTCGTCGGCGGGATCGGCGCCGCGGCGGGGCTCTCGCTGATTCTGGCCGTCGGACCGGACCATGTGAACGGCAACGACGCCTTGGCGGGCGGCCTGATCGCCGCCGCCTCGGCGATCGCGGCGGGCGCGGCCTGGCTGCACTGGCGGCGGTTCAAGGTACCGGTGACGGTCGCGGCCGGCGCGGCGGCGATCGTCGCCCTGGTCATGGCGCTGATCAAGGCCGTGCTCGGCAACGACGCGCCGGGGCAGGAAGACATATTGCTCGGCTTCCTGCTCGTGCTGGGCGTCGGCGTGTTCCTGTTCGCCATGTGGTGGGATTCGTCCGACCCGGCGCGCGAGACGCGGCGCGCCGACGTCGCCTTCTGGCTCCATCTGCTCGCGGCGCCGATGATCGTCCACCCCGTGTTCAAGCTGCTCGGCCTGGCCGACGGCGGCGGCTCGCTCGGCGGCGCGGCGGTGGTGGTCGGCCTCTACGTGCTGTTCGGCCTCACCGCGCTGGCGGTCGACCGGCGGGCCCTGCTCGTCTCGGCCCTGGTCTACGTATTGTGGGCGCTGAGCCGGCTGTTCGAGCAAGCGGGCGCGGTCGAGCTCAACATGGCGCTGACCGCTCTGGTGATCGGCTCGGCCCTGCTGCTGCTCTCGGCCTTCTGGCACAGCGCGCGCCGCGGGGTGGTGCGGCCGCTGCCGGCGGGCCTGCAGGCGAGGCTGCCTCTGCTCGACCGGCCCTCCGCCGCCGCCGCGGCGGCCTGAGCGAGCGTAGACGCAAAGAGGGGGCGGTGCCGCGAGGCGCCGCCCCCTTCTTCGTGCGCAAGCGGATCAGTGGGTGGAAGCGAGCTCGTCGCCGCGGACGCGCACCGCGGCCACCGCGATCGCGCGCTGCGCCGCCGCCTGGCCTCGCGCCTCGACGCGGCAGCGAATGACGAGGTTCTGGCCGTGCAGATCGGCGTCCGAGGCGCCGCCGCAAGCGTCGCGGATCGCGGCGCCGATGCGCCGGTCCAGCTCGCGGACGCCGGCCGGATTCGACAGATCGAGGTCGGCGTAGCGGATGATTTGCGGCGCGGCAGGCGCGGTCTGGGCGGAGGCGGGGTGAGCGACGAGGGCCGCGGCGAGCGCCGCGAGGGGCAGCAAGGTCTTCATGACGGGTCTCCGGTCAAGGTTTCAAAAGGTCGCCGGCCGGCTTGATTCCTCCTTAGCCTCGTTCCGCATCCGGCACGTAACAACGATGTTGCGCACCCGTTCTGCAAAAGTGCAGAATGCCTCCCATGTTCGACTGGAACGACTTGCGCGCCTTCCTCGCCGTCGCCGAGACGGGGAGCACGCTCGCGGCGGGCAAGGCGCTGCGCGTCAGCCAGACGACGGCCGCGCGGCGGGTGGCGGCGCTGGAGCAGGCGCTCGGCCTCACTCTGTTCGAGCGGCGTCCGGCTGGCTACGCGCTGACCCCCGCCGGCGAGGGGCTGGTCGAGCCGGCGCGGGCCGTCGCGGCGGCGGCCGCCGCTCTCGCCGAAGCCGCGGCGTCGCAGGCCCGCGACCTCACCGGCACGGTGCGCCTCACCACGCTCGAAATCTACGCCCAGACCATCCTGCCGCCGATCCTGCGCGACCTGCACGACGCGCATCCGGGCATCATGATCGAGCTCGACACGTCCGAGGAGCAGCGCGACCTCGCCTCGGGCGCCGCCGACATCGCCTTGCGCACCAGCGCGTCGCCGAGCGGGGGCGGCCTGGTCGGCCGGCGCATCGCCCACGATCCCTGGACGCTCTATTGCAGCCGCGATTATGCCGGCCGCCACCCGCGCCCCCAGACCCGCGAGGACCTTAGCGCCCATCCCTTCATCGGCGGCGGCGGGCCGGGCCTGTGGCGCCGCTACCGCGCCTGGCTGCAGCGGCTCGGCCTCGAGGATGCGGTGGCGATGCACCACGATACGGCGTCGGGCCTGCTCGCCTCGGTCCGCGCCGGGTTCGGCATCACCGTGCTCCCCTCCTTCTTCGCCGACCGCGACCCGGACCTCGTCCGCTGCGTCGAGGCGGCGAGCGGCGACGAGACCGGCCTGTGGCTGCTCACCCACGAAAGGCTGAGGCACACGCCGCGGGTGCGCGCGGTGATGGATTTCGTCGCCGACCGGCTTGCGAGAATGGCGCACGAGGAGATTGCCGAACGCCCCTATCCCTGGGCGTCCTGACGCTCAGCCGGCGTTCACGACCTTGAGCAGCCGCCGCTCGATCGGCGCGAGCACGGGCCCCAGCTCATCGCCGCGGCGCAGGACCATGCCGCCTTCCGAGACGAGCGACCATTGGCCCTGGCGCAGGCGCAGCGAGGGGCGCTTCTCGATCTTGAACTCAGGATGCTCGGCGGTGCGGCGGAAGGCCCAGAAAGCGGCATGGTCGCGCCCGAACTCGAGCGCATAATCCTTCCACTGCCCCGCCGCGACCATCCGGCCGTAAAGGTCGATGATGCGCTGGAGCTCGGCCCGGGTGAAGCCGATCTGCGGGCTGGAGCCTCCGGGAAAAGGGTGGACGGTACCCATCAGGCGCGGCCGCGCTCCTTTCGCTTGCGATCGCCGTTCTCGCGCTCCTCGATCAGCTGGGCGAGGCGGGCGCGGAGCTGCTCGAGCTCGCACTGGAGGAGCTCGACCTTCTGCGTCGCCGGATCGAAGGCTTCCGAGCAGGGCGTGCCGTAGGGCAGGAAATGGCCGGAGCTCTGCTCGGCGGCGACCAGGGTCGAACGCGCCGGAATGCCGACCATGGTCGCGCCCTCGGGCACTTCGCGGGTCACCACGGCGTTGGCGCCGATGCGGGCGCGGGCGCCGATCAGGATGGGGCCCAGCACCGCCGCGCCCGAGCCGATGATGACGCCGTCGCCGATCGTCGGGTGGCGCTTGCCGGGGGCGCCGTCGGCGGGATTGGTGCCCCCCAGGGTGACATGCTGGTAGACCGTGACGTCGTCGCCGATCTCGACCGTCTCGCCGATCACGACGAAGCCGTGGTCGATGAAGAAGTTACGGCCGACGACGGCGCCGGGATGAATGTCGATCGCGGTCAGGAAGCGGGCGAAATGGTTCACCATCCGCGCCAGGAAGAAAAGCTCGCCGCGATAGAACCAGTGGGCGACCCGGTGCAGGCCCATGGCGAGCACCCCCGGATAGAGGAGAACCTCCCACCGGGACCGGGGAGCGGGATCGCGCGCCTTGATCGAATCGAGGTAGGCGACCAGCCCGTGAAGCATAAACGTCGATTTCCCGCTCTTCCGAAAGCCAAGATAAGCCCGGACGGGTAAAAATTCCAGCAAGCCGCCGAAGAATCGCGCGGCGCGCCGCTTTTCGCTTGCGCACACGGGCGGCGCCGAACCACATCCGGGCGGACGCTCAAGGCCGGGGGCAAGCTTGCTCGATCTTTCGCACGTCGCCTTCGCCGACATCCTCCCCTTCATCGCGATCGGCTTCGCGGCCCAGCTCGTCGACGGCGCGATCGGCATGGCCTTCGGGCAGATTTCCAGCACCTTGCTGGTCATCCTGGGCGTGCCGCCCGCCGCCGCCTCGGCCGGCGTCCATACCGCCGAGACCTTCACCACCGCCGTCTCGGCGATCAGCCACGTCGCCCACCGCAACGTCGACTGGAAGCTGTTCCTGAGGATCGCGGTGCCGGGCGTGATCGGCGGCGTGCTCGGCGCCTACGTGCTGACCCGGATCGACGCGAGCGTCGCCAAGCCGGCGGTGCTCTTTTATCTGAGCCTGCTCGGCCTCTATCTGCTGTGGCGGGGCGCGACCCACAAGCATGTCGAGCGCGAGCCGCGCATCGTCGAGCCGCTTGGCCTCGCCGGCGGCTTCCTCGACGCGGCCGGCGGCGGCGGCTGGGGCGCCGTCGTCACCTCGAACCTCCTCGTCCAGGGCACCAGCCCGAGGAAGACGATCGGCACCGTCAACACCGCCGAATTCTTCCTCACCGTGACGATCAGCGCCACCTTCATCGCGACCCTGGGCTGGGCGGCGTTCACGGCGAAGACGTTCGGCCTCTTGATAGGCGGCGTGCTCGCCGCGCCATTCGGGGCGTGGATCGCCAAGCGCGTCCACGCCGACACCTTGCTGACCGGGGTCGGCATCGTCCTGACGCTGAGCAGCCTCTACGGCCTCTGGCGCGTCCTGGCTTAATCCTCGGCGGCGCGGCGCACGGGCGCCTCGCGGCCCGAATCGCGGCCATAGGGGTCGGGCTGGAAGGTGAGGCCGTCTGGCCCGCCCGGCAGCACGGTCAGGTAGGTGACGTAGACCGGCACCGGCTCGGGCAGATCGACCGGCTGCTCGGCGGAATGGCCGCTGGGCGCGGGCGGCCGGCCGCGAAAGGCCCAGGCGAGCAGGCCCGGCGCGTCGGAGAGGCGGACGCAGCCCGAGCTCAGCCGCCGGTCGGCGCGGGCGAACAGGCTCTTGTCGGGGAAATCGTGGAGATAGATGCCGAGCCGGTTGGGCATCATAAACTTCACCGCGCCCATGACATTGTCGCCGCCGGGAAGCTGGCGCAGGCGCAGCGTCTTGCGGCCGGCGGCGACGCCTCGCCAGTCGACGGCGGAGGCCGGAATCGGCCGGGCCGCGTCGCTCCAGTCGGAGAGGATCTGGAGCCGCTGGCGGCGAATGAGGCCCGGCCCCTCGCCGAGCACGCGCTTCGCGCGCTCGCGGGCGAGGTCGGGCGGCACGTTCCACCAGGGATTGAGGACGACGTAGCGGATGCGGCTGGCGAGCATCGGCGTCGCCATCGCCGGCTTGCCGACGATCACCTTCATCGGCCCCTCGACCCGCTTGCCGTCGACCCGCCACAGCCGCGCCGAGGCGGCGTCGACGATGATGTAGCGGCGCTCGCGCGGCTGGATGGCGCGGGCGCGGTCGAGGTTGAGCCGGACGAGCGCTTCCTGCGCCGGGGCGTGCGCCCCCCGGCGCCAGCGGGCATGGCCTTCGCGCAGGGCTTCATAGAGCGGGTTGACGGCAAGCGGCGCGACCAGCGCCTCCCCCGCCGCCAGCGGGCGCGGCGCGAGGTCGGGCTCGGCGTAGATGGTGCGGTCGCCGGCGGGCTTGCGCAGGTCGCGGGCATAATCGGCGTAAGCGGCGGAGAGGAGCAATTCGGCCCGCGCGACCGCCTTGGCCTCCCCGCCCCGCGCGGCGTCGAGCGCCGCCTGGACATCCGCGGCGCCGTAGCGGGCCGGGTCGAGCCCATCCGCGGCGGCGCCCGCGAGCCGCGCCGCGGCCGCATAGGCCTCAGGCTTCGGACCGGCCGGCGTGACCCAGAGCGGCCGGTTCGCCCGGGCGGCGTAGAAAGCGGCGACGTCGCGGGAGACCTTGAGCGGCGGCCCGGTGACGGCCGGAACCGGCGGCGCCGGCTCGGGCGCGCGCTGACAGGCCGCGAGCGCGGCAAAGGCGAGGAGGCTGGCGCGGCGCATCACGGGCGCCGACATCAGCTTTATTCACCCTCGCCCGCAAGGGGGCGGCGCGGACTGTCCCGTTGAGGATCAACTCGCTAGGGTCCGTACTCATGCTGGAGTCGGTCGACTATCAGGCGAACGGGCGCTTCTATCGCGGCTTCCTCGCCGACGGATCGGGCGGCAAACCGGCGCCGGGCGTGCTCGTCGCGCACGAGGGCGGCGGACTGAGCGGCCATGCGCGGGAGCGGGCCGAGCGGCTCGCCGGGCTCGGCTACGTCGCCTTCGCGCTCGACCTGTTCGGAGATCAGACGCCGTCGCTCGACGACAAGATGGCGCTGGTGAAAAGCCTGCGCGCCGACCGCGCCGAGCTGCGCGCCCGCGTCGGCGCCGCTTTCGAATTCCTGCGCGGCCATAGCCATGTCGATCCGGACCGGCTGGCGGCGATCGGCTTCTGCTTCGGCGGCACGGCAATCATCGAGCTGGCCCGCGCCGGCGCGCCGCTCAAGGCCGTAATCGGCTTCCACGCCGGCCTCACCGCCGCGCCGCCCGAGGACGATCGCGCGATCCGGGCCAGGCTCCTCCTCTGCCTCGGCGCCGACGATCCCATCGTCACCGCCGAGCAGCGCCTGGCCTTCGCCGCCGAGATGACGGAGGCGGGCGTCGACTGGCAGCTCGAGCTCTACGGCGGCGTCGGCCACAGCTTCACCAATGAGGAGATCGACGCCTGGGGCTTCGAGGGCTTCCGCTACGACGCCCGCGCCGACGCGCGCAGCTGGGCGGCGATGCGGAGGCTGTTCGAGGAGGTCTTCTAGCCCTTCGGCAGGACGAGGCTCGCCGCGAGCCCGCCCCCTGGACGGTTGGCGAGCTCGACCCGGCCGCCATGGGCGCGGGCCACGGCGTCGGCGATGGCGAGGCCGAGGCCGGCGCCCCCGCTCTCCCGGCTGCGCGAATCCTCGAGGCGGGCGAAGGGCTCCAGCACCTCGGCGAGGCGGTCGGGCGGAATGCCGGGGCCCTCGTCCTCGATCAGGATGCGTACCTCGCCGCCGTCCGCCTCGACCGCCGCCTGGGCGCCGCCGCCATAGGCCACGGCATTGTCGATGAGGTTGCGGATCGCCCGCCGCAGCAAGTTCGCCTGCACCGGCAGGACCGTGCGCGGCGACGGGCGGAAGGCGGCGGGGCGCCCCATGGCTCTTTGCTCCTCGACCGCGGCGTCGGCGAGGGCGGCGACGTCGACCGGCCGCACCGCCTCCCGCGCCCGGCCGGTGCGGGCGAGGACGAGGATGTCTTCCAGCGTCGCCGCCATCTCCTCGAGCGTCGCGACCAGCCGCCCGCGCTCCTCCTCCGGCTCCATATTCTCGGCGCGGATGCGCAGCGAGGCGAGCGGGGTGCGAAGATCGTGGCCGATCGCGCCGAGCATCCGGTCCTTCTCGTCGAGCAGAGCGAGGGTGCGGCGGTTCATGGCGTTGAACGCCTCGATCGCGCCGCGCACGTCGGACGGACCGCGTGGCTCGACCGGCGCCGCCGGCGCCCGGCCCTCGAACCGCTCGGCGGCGAGCGTCAGGTCGCGCAGCGGCCGCGCGAGGCGGCGGGCGATCCAATAGACCGCGCCGAACACGACCGCGAACAGCAGGAACGTGCCCAGGAAGAGCTGGTGGAGCAGGAAGCGGTCGAGATGAGGGGCGAGCAGGCGGCCGTTGAGCCATTGCCCGTCGGGAAAGCGCACCGCGAGATAGACCGCCTTTCGATAGCCATGGGCGACGTGGAGCGGCGCGCGGCCGGGGCGCGGCGGCAGCGGCCCGAACTCGCTGCGCGCCGCGACCTCGATCCGGGCGGCGGGTGCGCCAAGGTCGCGCAGCGCCCCGGCGAGCCGGCGCTCCAGCTCCGGGCTGCGCTCGAGCTTGCTCGCGGAGACGAGGCTGGCCTCGCCGAGCCCCAGGCGCGCGCCGGGGCCGCGGGGATGAAGGGCGATCACCCGCGGCCGCATCCCGGGCGGCGCGCGCGCCACGAGGGCTGCCGCCTGGGCGACGCGCAGGATCGCCGGCCCCTCAGTCCGGGCGAGGCTGAGCTTTTGCTGCTCGGAGAGGATCACCGAGAGGTTGACGAGCTGGGCGACGAGCAGGGCCGCGCCCATCAGCAGCAGCATCTGGCCGAGCAGGCTGCGGGGCAGGAAGCGCCTCACAGCCGCGTCACGTCGGCGGCCAGCATGTAGCCGCCGCCCCACACCGTCTTGATGAGCGCGGGCTGCCTGGCATCGGCCTCGATCTTGCGGCGCAGGCGGCTCACCGTGTTGTCGACGCTGCGGTCGAACGCGCCGAGCTCGCGTCCCTGGGCGAGATCGAGCAATTGGTCGCGGGTCAGCACCCGGCGCGGATGCGTGACGAGTGCGAGGAGGAGATTATATTCGCCGGTCGAGAGCGGCACGGCGACGCCCTCCGCGTCGATCAGCTCGCGCTCGCCGGTCCGCAGCACCCAGCGGCCGAAGCCATAGGCCTCCGCGTCGGGCGCGCGGTGCCGCGACGGCCGCTCGCCCGCCCGGCGCAGCACCGCCTTGATGCGGGCGAGCAGCTCGCGCGGATCGAACGGCTTCACGACATAATCGTCGGCGCCAAGCTCGAGTCCGACGATGCGGTCGGTCTGCTCGGCCCGGGCGGTGACCAGGATGACCGGCGTGCCGCTCGTCGCGCGAACATAGCCGGCGAGCGACAGCCCGTCCTCGCCCGGCATCATCACGTCGAGCAGGACGAGATCGAAGGCGTAGGCGGCGAGTAGCCGCCGCGCCTCCGCCGCATCCTTCGCCTTGGTGACCCGCAGCCCGCCGCGCCCGAGATATTGGGCGAGCGGGTCGCGGATCGAGCGCTCGTCGTCGACGAGCAGGATGTGGGGCTCTCCGGCGGTCGCCATGGCGAAGCTCTCCCGGCCCGGCGCCCCTGCGTCAAGCGTCAGGGCCGCGGCGGCCGCATCGCCTGGTGCGCCGCTTCCATCTCCTCGCGGGTGACGGCGCCGTCGTGGTTGGAGTCGGCCGCCGCGAAATGCGCCTCGAGCCCCGCGGTGAACTCGGCGAGGGTGACGATGCCGTCATGGTCGGCGTCCATCTGCTCGGGCGGCGGCGGGCCGTGGGGGCGGCCGGGAGGCGGCGGGCCGCCGTCATGGCCGGCGTCATGGCCGCCGTCATGGCCGCCGCGCGCGCCGTGATGCATCATGCCGCCATGCTCGGCGCGCATCTTTTCGTGCGCGGCCTGGAAATCGGCGAGCGTGGCGCGGCCGTCGCCGTCGGTATCGACGTGGCGGAACATCTCGGCGGCGTGGGCATGGAATTCCTCCAGCGTCACCTTGCCGTCGCCATTGGCGTCGAGCCGGGCGAACGGCCCGCCGCCGGGCTGGGCGATGGCGGAGACGGCGCCGGTCGCGGCGAGCACGGCCGCGCCGGCGAGGATCTTGAGATTGCGGGTCATGGGCGAAACTCCTTGATAGCACGCGCCGGGACGGCGCCGACGTCACGCTCGGCTCATCCTGTCACACGCACGTGGCGAGCGCCCGCCTTTATTGTCGCAAATTGTCGCGGCGTCGGTGGGCCGGGCGCTGGCGCCGGCCGTTTCGATCCTGTATCGCCAAGTCCTTCGATTCCCGCGGCAAAGGAGGCCGGATGGCCTCGCTGACACGGCCAATGCTGGACCAGGCGCCGCCCGCGGCGGAGGCGCCGGCGTGGCTGGGCTCGACCGCCTTGCTCCATCAGGTCCCCGAGGGGCTGATCGTCGCCGACGAGGACGGGCGGATCGTCTTCGTCAACGCCGCGGCCGAGCGCCTGCACGGCGCCCACCGCCTCGGCGTCGCCCCCGACAACTATGCCGAGGCCTACAGCCTGTTCACGCTCGACGGCGCCCCCTTCCCTTCCGAGGCGCTGCCCCTCGCCCGCGCCGTGGGCGGGGAGACGGTGGCCGACGCGCGCTGGCGCATCCGGCGGCCCGACGGCAGCGAGATCGTCGCGATCGGCTCGGCCCGGCCCTTCCTGGACGAGGCCGGCCGCCGCCGCGGCGCGATCCTCACCCTGCGCGACGACAGCGCCCGCCACGCCGCCGAGCTGGCGCTGGCGGAAAGCGAGGCGCGCTTCCGCACCATCGCCGACGTTGCGCCGGCGCCGGTCTGGGTGACCGGCGCGCGCGGCATCGAGTTCGCCAACCGCGCCTATGCCGAGATCGCCGAGCGGCCGATCGAAGATCTGCTCGGCCACAAATGGATCGGCATGATCCACACAGACGACATTCCCGGCATCCTCGCCCTGCGCGACCAGAGCTGGCGGGAGAAGAAGCCCTACGGCTACCAGGCGCGCTTCCAGCGGGCGAGCGGCGAGTGGCGCTGGATCGAGGTGAGCTGCGCGCCCCGCTTCGACGCGGCCGGCGAGGTGGCGGGCTATGTCGGCATGGCGGTCGACGTCACCGAGCGCAAGCGCGCCGAGGAAAGCCTGCGGAGCAGCGAGGCGCTGCTGCGCGCGATGTTCGACCATGCCGGCGTCGGCATGGTGCTGATGGACCGGGACTGCATCATCGCCGACGCCAATACCGCCTTCGCCGGCATCACCGGCCGCGCCCGGGACGAGATGATCGGCGCCTGCTGCCTGGGCTTCACCCACCCCGACGACCTCCCCGCCAACCGCGCCGCGCTCGCCTCCCTGGAAGCCGGCGGCGACGCGGTCGCGTTCGAGAAGCGCTACCTCAGGCAAGGCGAAACCGTCATCTGGGTGCGGATCACCCTCTCGCGGGTCGGCGAGCAGGTGCTCGGCATGGTCGAGGACGTGACCGCCCGCAAGACCGCCGAGCTGCATTTGGGCCTGATGGTCGACGAGCTGAACCACCGGGTGAAGAACACGCTGGCGGTCGTCCAGGGCCTCGCCCAGCAGAGCTTCCGCGGCGACGACGTACCCGAGAGCGTGCGGCGCAGCTTCGAGGGGCGGCTGGCCGCGCTCGCCACCGCGCACGATCTGCTGACGCGGGCGAACTGGGAATCGGCCGAGCTTCGCGAGATGGCGGAGGAAGTGATGCGCCTCCACGCCGAGCGGGTCGACGTCCAGGGGCCGCTCGTCCGCCTGCCGCCCAAGACGGCGGTGAGCCTCGCCATGGCGCTGCACGAGCTGTGCACCAACGCGGTCAAATACGGCGCGCTGTCGCAGCCGGAGGGCCGGGTGGCGCTGAGCTGGGAGGCGGCGGGCGGCCGCCTGGCCCTGGTCTGGGCCGAGCAAAGCGGGCCGCCGGTATCGCCGCCGGCGCGGCGCGGCTTCGGCACCCGCATGATCGAGCGGGCGCTGGCCGCCGACGTCGACGGCTCGGCCGAGCTCGACTTCCGCCCCGAAGGCGTGGTCTGCCGTATCGAGGCGGCGCTGCGGGAGTGACGGGGGCACGGCCGCCGTCGTTCGCTTTTTGGCCCAAAGAGCGGAACAAAAGGGGTTGACTTTACGCGCCGAATCGGAGAACATACAGCGAATCGATTCGGCTCTTTGACATTGTCGATCAATTGGCGCGGCGGACTTCGCCGGCACCTGCCCGTCATTCCGGCGGAGGTCGAAGCCATGAACACGGTCGTGCGAGGCTTGGTGCCGCGGTGTTCATGGATGCCGGATCAAGTCCGGCATGACGGGGATGGGACGGCGGCGGTGCAATAGGCAGGCGTGGCTCCTGCTCTCGTCCTCCCTGTGCGCGAAGCGCATGGGGAGGGGAACCATCCGAAGGATGGTGGAG
>JBJMTY010000259.1:0-9947 GCA_045811445.1 Allosphingosinicella sp.
CCCTCGCCCGCCGCGACGAGCCGCAGACCCTCCGGCCCGCCGCACAGCGTCAGGCCGTAAGCCTCGACGAGGGGTTCGATCGCGGCGCGGAGGCTGTCGCCGGCCGCCGCGAAGCCCGCCGGCGCCGGGCCGGGGCCGGCGGCGACGGCGCCGCCGCTCAGCGTCGCGACGATGGTGGGAACCGCCACCGGCTCGTCGTCGGCGGTCACCTCGAAGGTCAGCGAGGGGATGCGGTTGCCGAAGTCGGCGAGATCCAGATCCTCGAACACCGCGTAGGCGAGGCCGCGATAGGCGGGCGTCCCGCTCGTTCCTTCCGCCGAGGCGATCAGCGGATCGACCGGCTGGTCCTCTCCGCCGGTCCACAGCCGGAAGCCGGCGGCGCGAGCCTTGAAGTCGCCGGCCGCGCCGCGCAGCAGATTGCCGTCCGCCCATATCCGCCCGACGCTGCGCGCCGCCCGCCCGGACAGCAGCACCGCGAAGCTCGCCGAATAGGAATAATTGACCGTCTTCGGCCGGCCCTTGCCTCCGCCGCTCGTCGATTTGGTTTCGAGCAGGTCGGTCGACCAGATCACGGTTCCGGCCACGCGCATCCGGCCGAACAGCTTGGGAATGTCGCCGCCATAGGTCGAGGTCTGCACCGCGAGCGCCGGCAGCCGCGCGCCCTGCCGGGCCGAGGGCGCGAACAGCCGCGCGTCGATCGCCTGGCCGAGCAGCGCGCCGACCGCGCCGCCGACCGGACCGCCGGCCAAAGTGCCGACCCCGGTGAGGACGAGCGTCGCCATCATTCTTCTCCCGATTGGAGCCGCCACACGCCCGCGACCGGCCATGGCGGCGGCATCGGCCGCTCGACGATCCGCCTGAGGCGAGCGTCGGCATGGACGAACCCTTCGCCGACGCAGACCAGCAGATGAGCTGTCCGCGCATCTCGGCGACGTCGCGGGCGAAGGCGCCGGTGTCGGCGCGCACGCTGACCACCAGCCGTTCGATCTCTTCATCCATCGGGAAATGCCTCCATCAGCCGCGCCAGCGCGGTCCGCTCGAGCGGCGGCGCCGCGCCCGCTTCGTCGCTCGCCAGCGCCTCGATCACCGCGGCGAGCTCGGCCGGCGTCGCATTCCAGAATTGGTCCGCGCTCCAGCCGAGCGCCGCCCCGGCGAAGCCGGCGAGCCGCCGCGCGCCGGCCGCGAACTCAGCCACCGCCCTGCAGGATCTGCGCGAGCAGGCCCTTGAGCAAAGGCGCCGCCCGCGCGAGCCCCTGCTCGGCCAGGGCCGCGCCGATCCGTTCGCGGGTCACCCCCTCCGGCCGGTCCCTGACGCAATGCCAGAACAGGCTGGCGATCTCGGCGAGCTTGAGCCCGCCCGCCGCCGCCCGCTCGACGAGCGGCAGCAGCGGCCCCAATTCCTCCTCGGCCGCGACCAAAGCCTCGAAGCTCGGCCGCAGCACCAGCGTCTCTCCGCCGACCCGCAGCGCCGCCTCGCCGCGGGCGGGATTGGCGCCGCTCACGCGCTCGTCACCGCGCCCGAGCTTTCGAGGCTCAGGCTGTAATTGCGCTCGCCATTGTAATCGCCCGAATAATCGAGCCGCGCGATGAGGAAGCGCCCGCGCACCTTCTCGCCGCTCTCGAAGCTGAGCTCGTAATCGTCGAGCGTCCCGGCAAGCGCGTTCGCCTTGATCCGCGCCTCGGCGTTCGAGCCGGTGAAGATACCGCTGCCCGCCACCGACACCGATCGCACGCCCGCGCCCGACAGCAATTCGCGCCAGCCGCCGCTGTCCTTGCTGGTGACGTTCACCGGCTCGCCGTTGATCGACATCTGCGTCGTGCGCATGCCGCCGACCGTCTCATATTCGGGCGGCGCGGCGCCGTTTCCCACCTTCAGCAAAAAGGCGCTTCCCTTTTCCGCGGCCATGGATAATCTCCCTCTCGGTTCAAACCGTTGCACTGGAATTCGCTATGATTTCGCATGTGCTTCTCTGGGCGCTGCTTGCCGCCCCGGGCTCCTCCGGCCCGCGCTCGTCCGGCCCGCCTCCCAATCCCAACGCCGCGCGTCAGACCTTCTCGCACTGCCTTTCGGGGCTCCTGAAGACCGACCTGGAAGCGAAGACGGCGGCGGACGCGTTCGCGACCAAGGCCAGTGCCGCCTGCATGGCGGAGGAAGCGGCGTTCCGCGCCGCGTCCATCTCCGCCGATCGCGCGGTCGGCATCCGACCCGCCGACGCGGAGCAGAACGCGAAGTCGGAGATCACCGACATCCGTTCGAACGCGCTGCAGCGCTACAAGGACTATCTCGAGACCAACACCTCGCCGCGTTGAGCGGCAGACGAGGCGGCGGCCCGGCTCATCCGCCGCCCGGCGGCAACGCCAGCATGCGCGCCCGATATTCGACGAGGCCGCTCCACTCGACCGGCGCGGGGGCGCGTCCGTCACGCACCGTCCGGCTGCGCAGCCAGGCGAAGGTGACGATCTGCCAACCCTCCGCCTCGGGCGGCTCGGCGAGCGCCGCTTCCACCGCGTCGATCAGCGCCCGCAGCCGCACCGGCCGCTCGCCCGCGTCGCGCAAGGTCAACGCCAACCGCAGCTCCCGTCCGGCGCCGCTCTTGTGGCCCCAGTCGCTTTCCACCCCCGTCTCGACGAGCGCGTAGGGAAAGGCCGCCTGCACAGGCGGCGCGTCGTACACGGCCAGCGCCAGCGCGGCCTTCAGCCGCGCGACCACGCTCGCCCGCAAGGCTTCGCTCGCGCTCATCCTCTTATCCTTTCTAGAAAGTCGCGCAGCGCCGGTTCGGCCACCGCGCGCCGCCTCAGGCCCCGCCCCTCGATCGCGACGCCCTCGGGAACCCCGCGCACCGCTACGCCGCGCGGCGCGTCGTCGCGCAGCACGGCTTCGATCCGCGTCCGTTGCCGCGCCGCGGCGCGCGCCGCCGTCGCCGCCGCCCGGGCGCTCAGCGCCTCGAACATCAGCCGAGGCTCAGGCGCCGATAGGGCCGCCACAAGGCGCTGACCGAGGCGGGCGGCTCCGGCGCCGGGCCGCGGCCCGCCGCGTCGCCGCGCAGCGCGTAGAAATGTCCGGCGAGGCGCACGATGCCGTGGCGCAGCGCGTCGGGCAGCTCCGCCCACGCCGTCGCCAGCCCGGCCTCGTACGACACTCTCACCCGCCGCGGCGGGCCGCTGGTCATGCGCACCCAGCCGTCGCCGTTCGCGTCGATGTCGATCGCGTAATCGGCCGGCGGCAGCGGCGTCGCGCCGCCGTCCGCCGCGACCGCCTCGAGTCCCGTCACGGCCCGCACCGGCGTGCGCGACAGCCGCAGCCAGGTATCGCCGGCGCGCGCCGTCTCGCGCACCCCGCGGCTGAGCAGCAGTCGCCGCGTATAGCCCTCGCAGGCATCCGCCGCCGCCGCGACGAGCGCCGAGATCAGCGCATCGTCCTCGCCGTTCACCGCGCGCACATAGGTCTTCGCCTCGCCCGCCGCTTCCGCCGGCAGGACGAGCGGATCGCTCTCCACCATGTCCCTTGTCCCTTTTTTCTAGAGCCCCAAACCCAGCGACAGCCGCCGCCGGCGCCTGGCCGCGGCGAAGTCGCTCGGCCGGCCGAACTTCACTTCCAGGCCCACGCCCAGAGTCACGATCGCGCTGTCGAACCACAGGGTCGCCGAGACGCCGGTCACCGACCGCGCCACCGCCGCCGTCGCCAGCTCCGGCCCGTAGAGATAGTCGAGCCTCGACCCCGTCCGCCGCAGCCATATATAGCCCGTCTCGAGAGTGAAGCTCGGCGGCCGGAGCAGCCCGCTTTCGTAGCAGCGGCAGGTCGCCCCGTTCATCTGCACCGCCCGGTCGATGCTGTTGAAGGCGTTCGACGCCAGCGGGTTCGCGCTCACCCCGAAATAGCCGAAAAAGGCGCCGAGCGCCCGCGCGCGCAGCACGAAATCCCCGGCCACCCCCTGGTCGGAGACGGCGCTGGCGTCGGGCACGCCCGGGTCGCCGGCGGTCTTGGTGACGACAAAGGCGGCGCCGCCCGGCAGCGCCTCGACGGCGCATTGCGCGGCGTTGACGATCGCGGGCATCAGTAGAGCGCCAATATATCCGCGGCGGTCGTACCGGTCGCGCGCACGAACTCGGCGCGGAACGGCAGGATCGAGCCGTCCTGCACGTTCTTCCAGATCTGGTCCGCGCCGCCGCCGGCGCCGCGCATGGCGATGGCGCCGCCGGTCCCGACGAACAGGGCCTTGGGTATCTCGGCGAGCGCCTGCGTGTCGCTCGGCACCAATGCGAGCGCGCGCCGGGCGGGCGCGGTCAGGCTGGCGGCGACGCCCGTGAACGAATCCGTCATGGCTGAATCCTTTCGAAAAAAGGCGCCGCGCCGGCCACGGTATGGGCCGGCGCGGCGCTGGGCGAGGGCGTCAGGCGCTGAACTTCAGCAGCTTGATCGCCTCGCTGTTCGACACCTGCCCGCCGACCCGCTTGGTCGCGTAGAAGTGGACGAACGGCTTGTGGGTGAACGGGTCGCGCAGGATCTGCGTCTCGGTCCGCTCGGCGATCAGATAGCCCGCCTTGAAATTGCCGAAGGCGATCGACAGGCTGTTGGCGGCGATGTCCGGCATGTCCTCGGCCTCGACCACCCTGTAGCCGAGCAGAGTGTCCGGCTGCCCCGCGGTCAGCGACGGCTGCCACAGGAACGCGCCGTCGGCGGTCTTGAACTTGCGGATCCGCGCCGCCGTCGCCGAGTTCATCACGAACGCCGCGCCCTGCCGGTAGGGCGGCCGCAGCGCCTGGACGAGGTCGATCAACCGGTCCTGCGGGTTCCCCTCGGGAAAGCCGCCCGGCACGCCCGTCGGCACGAATTGCAGCGTCCCGAACGGCCGCGTCGCGTCGCTCTCGTCCGACGCGGGCGCGGCGAGAAAGCCCTTCGGCCGATTGACGCCCGAACCCGTCACGAACGCCTCGCCCTCCGCGCGGGCGAACTCTGTGGCGATCTCGCTCGCCAGCCACGCCTCGACGTCGAACGCGGCGTCGTCGAGCATCGCCTGGCTCGCCGCCGGATTGGCGTAGAGCTCGCCGAACGGCGGCGCGATCTCGGCGAAGAGCGGCGTGTCGGTCTCCGGCCGCCCCGCCGTCTCCGACACCCAGCCCGACGGCGTGCCGCCGGTCGCCACCAGCTTGCGATAGCCGGCGGTGCCGACCTTGACGACGTTGGCGATCGCCCGGATCGGCGAGATCGAGGTCAGCAATCGGTCGATCTCGGCGTCGATCTCCTCGGGCACGGCGTAGCCGCCGGCCGCGTCGGACACCCCGGTCACCGCCTTCAGCTCGACGCCCGCCTCGAGCCCCTTCCTCAGATACTTATCGACGAACGGCGAGCTCTCGCCTTTCACCCCCGCCAGCGCCGGCCGCGCCGCGGCCACCGCCTGCGCGTCCATCCGCGCCTTGAGCTGGGCCATCTCCTCGCGAAGCTCGCCCAGCGCCTCATCCTCCCGCTCGAGCGCCTCGAACGAGGCCTCCAGCGCATCCGCTTTCACTTCCAACATTTCCACTTCTCCCGCTCTCTTGCGGACCTGCGTCCGCCTCCACGAAGGGACCAAATCCCTCCCGTCATCGCCGCCCCACGCGGCGTTCCCTTCAATCCGTTCGTTTTTGCGCTATGCCGCCGCCATGGATCTGGTCCGCGACGGCGCCGCGCATTTCCCCGCGCTCTTTGAGCCGGCCGAGCTCGACCGGCTGCGTGCATTCTTCGCGCCGGACCCCGCCAGCCGCCGCCTCGTCGCCGGCTCAGGCCTCTCAGCGCTGATCGGCCCCGCCGACACGCTCGCTCGCGGCCTGCTCCCCGGCGCCCGCCCCCTTTTCGCCCGCTGGTTCGACAAGACGCGCGAGGCGAACTGGTCGCTCGACTGGCACCAGGACCGCACCATCGCCCTCCGCCGCCGCCGCGACACGCCCGGCTTCACTTACTGGACGGTCAAGCAGGGCATCGCCCACGCTGTCCCGCCCTTCGAATATCTCGCGCGCATGCTGGTCCTGCGCATCCACCTCGACGACACCGGCGAGGCCGAGGCCCCGCTCCTCGTTGCCCCGGGCTCCCACCGCCTCGGCCGCCTCGCCGAGCCCGACATCCCCGCCACGGTCGAGCGCTGCGGCACCCACGCCTGCCTCGCCGCAGCCGGTGACGTCTGGGCCTATGCCGCCCCCATCCTCCACGCCTCCGGCCCGATGCAGGGCCCCGGCCGCCGCCGCGTCCTCCAGCTCGCTTACGGTGCGGACGAATTGCCCGAGGGCCTGGAGTGGCTCGGAATCTGATCCGCTGCGTTTCGGCTGGCCGGCCGCCCGTCCCCGGAGCACACCGCTTGCAGTTGCGTGCGCGCGACTACCCTCCTATCCCATTGGAATGGCTCCCTCTTTCCGACCCGTCCGGCCGAAATGCTTCTTCCTCGCCATCACCCTCGCCTGGGCGGTCGCGATCTTTCTCTCCAGCGCCCTCGTCGCGCTCGCCGGCCTGTCGCCGCTCGCCGCGGGCAAGGGCCTCCCGCAGGCCACCTGGGTGGTCGCCGATGAGGTCGGCCCCGCCGCCAAGCTCGCCTTCGTGCTGATCCTGGCGCCGCTGCTGTTCGCCTCCGTCACCCGCCTGCGCGGAGCCGCCGCCCTCGCCGCCGAAATCGCTTCCGGGTGCGCCGCAATGCTGCTGACCCTCCTCCTGCTGCCCGAATCCTGGTCCCGCGGCTTCGGCATCGGCCTCTCCGCCACCCGCCTCGATCCGGCTCTCGCGGCGATCTACCTGGCAAGCGCCGCCGTCGCCGCCGTCGCCTTCCACTTCTCCTTAGCCAAATGCCGCCGCACCCTCGTCCCATGAGGCGTGGCCGGCGCGCAGCGGGCGCATGCCTTGCCGGACCGGCGCGATGGCTCGGCCTTTGATTTCGTGCTGGCGCTCCCGCGCCGGCCGCGGCTAGCCTGGGCGCCGATGATCTCGCCCGACGACCACAAGCGCCTCAAGCCTCTCCTGCTGCCGGGCGAGCGGCTGCTCTGGGTCGGTCGGCCCAAGGGCGGAATCGCGTTCCGCTCGACCGACCTTTATCTGGTGCCGCTCAGCTTCCTCTGGGCCGGCTTCGCGCTCTTCTGGAACCTATCCGTCTGGTCGATGCCGGCGCCCGAGCCGTTCTTCGAGCTGTGGGGCCTGCCGTTCCTCGCGATGGGCGCCTATTTCGTCGCCGGCCGCTTCGTCCACGAGGCGTGGCTGCGCGCGCACCTCCTCTACGCCGTCACCAGCCGCCGGGTCATCGTCGTCAGGATGCCGCCCTGGCAGCGCCTCAAGTCGCTCGAGATCGGCTATCTCCCAGTCCTCGACTATGAGGAGCATCGCGACGGCCGCGGCACCCTGATCTTCGATTTCGACGACGACGAGGGCAATCCATGGTGGTCGAGCAAAGCTCCGCGAGCGTGGCTCCCGCCCCTCAAGCGGATGCGCTTCGACCGCATCGAGCAGCCCCGCTTGGTCTACGACCTCGTCCGCCGTGAAGCCGACCGCGGCCGGATCGAGCGGACCGCCGAAGCCGCGGGGCCCCGCGGCTTCATCGGCTGACCGCCCGGCCGAAAATCCCGCTCGTGAATTCCCCAGATCGCGAGGCTCGGCCGTCCGCCGGCCGAGCCTCGCGCCTGCCCCGGCGGACCTCAGGTCGTGCTGTTGGTGATCAGCCCCATGGTCGCCAGCGCCGACAGCAGACTGTCCAGCGCGACGTTGCCGCCGCGCGACCCCACCACGTTCGGGCGAGACGCCGGTAGCGCGATCGCATTGCTCGCCGACGAGAAGACCAGGTCGCCGCCGCTGCTGACCGAGAAGAACCAGTTCGCGGTGGTCCCGGCGTTCTGCATCTGGACCTGCTTGCCTTCCCGGATCAGCAATGTGTCGGGGCTGATGATGAAGGTGCCGTTGCCGCCGTCGCCTCCGAATGCCGCGCGCCGCCGCACGTTCTGGAGCTTGATCTCGTTGTTCTGCGAGGCGGTATTGTCGGTGACGAGCAGCGGATGGCCCGATACGCCGTCGCCCTCCGCGAGGTTGAAATCGATCTCGTTCTGGCCGACACCGCCGGAATCGAGCTGGACGACGAGCTGCGTGCCGACCTCCTTGTAGCAGCCGTAGAAGCGGTTGTAGCCGCTGACGGCGCCGATCCGGATGGGCGCCGTCCCGTTCCCGGCGAAATGCGCGCCGACATAGACGTTGCCGAGTATCGAATTCTCATAGACGCCGAATTCGGCATTGGCGCTGCTGTCCAGCTTGACGATGGAACAGGCGTTGGAATCGACCCCGGCAATGGCCAGGCCGCTGCGCAGATTGTTGTAGCAGGCGAGGCCGATCAGGAGGCAATTGTTGGCGTTGAGCGAGGTCGTCGGGGTGCTGAGGTGGCTGAGGATCATGCAGCCATTGCCCTCGAATTGCTGGACCGTGACCCTCTCGACCCGCACCTCGCTCGCCTGTATGACGAGGCCGGCGCCGATGCCCGTCGCCGCGTCCGTGCTGCTCACCGCGCTGGTGCCCGAGCCGCGGATGACGAGGTCGCGGACCTGGCTGAAACCGCCCAGCGCCAACGTGCCGTTCTGGATGCGCACCGCGCCGCCGAGCCCGGCCGGGAACTGGAGGACGGTGCCGACCGCCGGCTGCACGCTCGTGCCCGAGCCTTGCAGCGTCACCGGCGCCGAGTCCCAACTCAGCTCGGAGCCGCAATAATAGACGCCCGGCGGGAAGAAGAGGATGCCCCCGCCCTCCCCGCAAAGGAAGTCGATGGCGGCCTGGATCGCCGGCTGGTCGTCGGTGGTGCCGTCCGCCACCGCGCCGAAATCCATGACCGAGACGGTGTCGCGAAGCCGGCTTTCCACCGTCCGCGTCACCGCGCCGGTGCCGCTCTGCGCGAAGGTCACGTCGCTGCTGGGGGTCGTCATTCTTCTTCTCCTCACAAAAAAAGCCGCCCCGGAATTGGGACGGCTTGCACAAGATCGGTTCGGCCGGGCGCGAAGGCTCAGGCGGGCGGCGGCTCGCCTTCCAGCGCATGGACCCGCGCCCTGGGCTGCATCGGCAGCGTCACGAGGCTCACCTCGATAAGGTCGAGCTCCCTCAATTCGCGCGGCGCCTGGCCGGAAGCGGCCCGCACCCGGTAGCCGAAGCTGAGCCCCCGCACCGCGCCGTCCCTGAGCAGCGCGCCGGCCTCGCGCCCCGCCCGGCTCCCCGACAGCCGCGCGATCACCCTGAGGCCCCTTTTGTCCTCCTTCAGATATTCGATCCGCCCGATCGGCCGCGCCGAATCGTGCTGCCACAGCAAGGGCACGCGCTCGCCTTTGCCGACGCTGCGCGCGAAGGCGCCGGCGCGCACCACGTCGCCCCCTCGGTCCGGCCGGTCGAACACCGCCGCATAGCCCGCGAACCTCATCGCCCGTCCTCCGCACTGACGGCGGCGGCGGCCGCGCCCGCCGGCTTGCCCGCCGGCCAGCGCAGCACGATCCGGCGCTGCGCCTCGCCCGCGCCCCAGCGCAGGATCGCCCGCCTCGCGCCGTGGCCGGCCGCCTCGCCCGCGCTCATTTCAGCATGGCCAGCAAACCGAGCTTCACGCTCATGCCCAGCACCAGCAGCGCCAGCACGATCCTCACCGCCCAGCTCACCACCGCCTGCCACGCCGATTTCTTGGCGTCGCGCCAGGCCTGGAGCAACTCGCGCAGCTCGTCCATGTCGCGCCGCGCATTGGGGTCCTTGAGGCCGAGCGCGCCGAGCGCCCGCTCCGCGCCCAGCTCGCTCGCTTCCTCGATCAGCCCGCGCAGGGTGACGAGGTCCGCCCCCTGCGCCTCCGCCTGGGCGAGCAGCAAAGCCACCATCGAGGATCCCACCGCCGCCGCCCCGGCCGTCGCCCCTGCCGCCGCCTTTGCCGCCGGTCGGAGCCCGCCTGCCTCAGTCATGATCCTTCTCCCCGCCGGGCGCGAAGCCC
>JBJMTY010000260.1:0-6691 GCA_045811445.1 Allosphingosinicella sp.
AACACTTAACCTACACAACCATCATACGATCATAGCGATCTCGTCGTCGACGAGGGTGCGGAACACGTAGAGCGTCGCCGCCCGGCAGATCGAATAAGGCGCGTTGAAATTGTCGGGGAGCTGGGCGCTGGTGCCGGTGAAATCGACGACGGCCGAGCGGGCCTGGCGGTCGACGGTGACGGTCACGCAGACCTCGGCGCCATTGTCCATCTCGTAGCGGAAATGGCCGTCGGCGAGCGAGCCGATCAGCCGCCGCACCGCTTCCTCGGCATTGGCCTGGACGTGGGCCATGTAGGCGTCGACCGCGTCGCGGCCATAATCGCCCGCCACGCGCCTCAGCTCCGCGGCGCCGCGCGCGCAGGCGGCGACCTGCGCCTTGAGGTCGGAGATATTGCGGTCCGGCCGCCGCGCCGGCCAGCGGCCCGAGGCGAGCAAGGCCCGCATCTCGGCCTCGAGGAAGCGGCCGGCGTCGACGAGCAGGACATTGTCGATCAGCACCCCTTCCTCGTCGATCGTCCGGCTGTCCGGGGGCATCGAGCCGGGGGCGATGCCGCCGATATCGGCGTGATGGCCGCGCGCCGCAACGTACCAGGCGGGCGCCGCGTCCTGGTCGGCGGCGAAGACCGGCATGATCACGGTAATGTCGGGCAAATGGGTGCCGCCGCGATAGGGCGCGTTGAGGACGTAGACGTCGCCGCGCTTGATGCCGCGCCCGTCCCGGCCCTCCCCACGGGCGTCGATGATGGTGCGGATGCTGTCGCCCATCGAGCCCAGATGCACCGGTATGTGCGGCGCGTTGGCGATCAGGGCGCCGCCGCGGTCGAACAAAGCGCAGGAGAAATCGAGCCGTTCCTTGATGTTGACCGAGGAGGCGGTGTTCTGGAGCGCCACCCCCATTTCCTCGGCGACCGCCATGAACAGGTTGTTGAACACTTCCAGCATCACCGGATCGGCCTCGGTGCCGATCGCGTGGCGGGCTTCGCGGGGGACGGCGCGGGTGAGGATCAGGTTGCCGAGCGGGTCGACCTCGGACTGCCAGCCGGGCTCGACGACCGTCGTGGCGGAAGGGTCGATGATGAGGGCCGGGCCGGGGATGACCTGCCCCGCCGTCAGGGAAGCACGGTCGTGCGGCTCCTCCCCGGAACGGGGAGGGGGACCATGCGAAGCATGGTGGAGGGGGCCCGCGTCTCCGCTGTCCAGGCGCTGGGCCCCCTCCACCACCGCCTCCGGCGTCGGTCCCCCTCCCCGTTCCGGGGAGGCGCTTATCGCCTCCACTACCGCCGTCTCGACCACCACGGCCGTCTCCGGCGACGCGAAGCCGAAGCGGGTGCGGTGGGCCGCTTCGAACGCTTGCTCCATCCCTTCGCCTACCTGCACCTCGAGCGCGGTGTCGCTGCCCTCGTAGCGCAAAGCGACACGGCGGCGGATCGTCGCCTCCTCCACCCCCTGTGCCTTGAGCGCCGCCGTCGCTTCCCCCTCGAGCGCCGCCAGCACCGTCTCCAGCGCCTCGCCGCCGAGGCTGCGCTGCCTCAGCTCGACCCGGTCCGCCAGCCCCATGCCGTAAGCGCTGAGCACGCCGGCGAGCGGATGGATCATCACCCGCCCCATGCCCAGAGCATCCGCCACCAGGCAGGCATGCTGGCCGCCGGCGCCGCCGAAGCAGGCCAAAGTGTAGCGGGTGACGTCGTGGCCGCGGGCGATCGAGATCTGCTTGATCGCGGCGGCCATGTTGTCGACCGCGATGCGGATGAAGCCCTCGGCCACCGCCTCGGCGCCCATCCCGGCCCGCGCGCCGATCTCCGCACAGAGCCGCCGCGAGGCTTCGGCGTCGATCGGCGCGTCCCCCCCTGGTCCGAACAAAGCGGGGAAGTGATCCGGGCGGATCTTGCCGAGGACGACGTTGCAATCGGTGACGGTGAGCGGGCCGCCGCGCCGGTAGCAGGCCGGGCCGGGCACCGCGCCGGCGCTGTCCGGCCCGACCCTGAACCGGTTGCCGTCATAATGGCAGACCGAGCCGCCGCCCGCCGCGACGGTGTGGATCTCGAGCATCGGCGCCCGCACCCTCACTCCCGCCACCATCGTCTCGTTGGTCCGCTCATAGGCGCCGGCAAAGTGCGAGACGTCGGTCGACGTGCCGCCCATGTCGAAGCCGATGATCCGGTCGAAGCCGGCGGCTTGCGCCGTCTTCACCATCCCCACGATCCCGCCCGCCGGGCCGGACAGAATCGCGTCCTTGCCCTGGAAGGCGGCGGCGTCGGTGAGCCCGCCCGAGGATTGCATGAAGTGGAGGCGCGTCTCCTCCCCCAGCGCCGCGACCACGCGGTCGACGTAGCGCCGCAGCACCGGCGACAGATAGGCGTCGACCACGCTCGTGTCGCCGCGCCCGACCAGCTTGACCAGCGGCCCGACCCGGTGGCTGGCCGAGATCTGAGTGAAGCCGGTCTCCTCGGCCAGGGCGGCGAGCGCCGCCTCGTGCGCGGTCCAGCGCCAGCCGTGCATCAGCACGATCGCAATCGCCCGGTAGCCCGCGTCGTGCGCGCTCGCGAGCGAGGCGCGCGCCGCCGCAAGGTCGAGCGGGCGCAGCACCTCGCCTTGGGCCGAGACGCGCTCGTCCACTTCGATCACCTGCTCGTAAAGCGCCTCGGGCAGCACGATCCGCCGCGCGAAGATGTCCGGCCGCGCCTGGTAGCCGATCCGGAGCGCGTCGCCGAAGCCGCTGGTGATGGCGAGGACGAGCCTCTCCCCCTTGCGCTCGAGCAGGGCGTTGGTGGCGACGGTGGTCCCCATCTTCACCGCCTCGATCGGAGCGGTGCCATGCTCGGCCATCAGCCGGCCGATGCCTTCGACCGCGGCATCTTCGTAGCGTTCGGGATTGTCCGAGAGCAGTTTCGCCGTCAGCCGCCGCCCGTCGGGCGCGCGGGCGACGATGTCGGTGAAGGTGCCGCCGCGGTCGATCGAGAAGGCCCAGCTTCCGGTCATCCGCGGCGACTTTCGGCTGATCGCCAATCCTCCCTGTCGCCGAAGGCGATGGGGAGGGGGACCGCACGAAGTGCGGTGGAGGGGCCTGCTGACTCAGCAAAGCCCCTCCACCAGGCTTCGCCTGGTCCCCCTCCCCATGCGCTTCGCGCACAGGGAGGACTAGCTGCGTCTCCCTCCCATGGAGCCGCCGCGCATTTCGTCATGCCGGACTTGATCCGACATCCATGAACACCGTAGCCCGACGCGTCGCGCGGCCGTGTTCATGGATTCCGGGCTCCGCCGGAATGACGGGTGGGCCATCAGCTTCTCAGCTTGGCGAGGACGCCCTGGAGCTGCATGGCGTTGGACATGTCGCCTTCGACGCGCAGCTTGCCCTGCATGAAGGCGGTCATGCCGTCGAGCTTGCCGTCGCGCATCGCTTCCCAATCGTCCCAGGCGACCTTGATCGTGGTGTCGGCGGGGCCGTCATCCTCGGTGACGACATTGGCGATTCCGTCGAGCATGACCACGCCCTGGCCGTCGCCGAAGTCGAGCTTGACCCTCTTGCCCGGCAGCCAGGCGCTGCGTTCGTTGAGGGCGGCGGCCATTTCGCTCTTCGTCATTCGGGTCCTCCTGAGTTCGGGCTTGGTCTAGTTTACGTAAACGTCACGCTCAAGTCTCTCCCCCCGGCCTCCCTGGCGCGCCTGGCCTCGACCTGCCTCGCGCGCCCGGCTAGAGCCCGGCCATGACCCAGACGCGCAGCGGCGGACGCCTCCTCGTCGACAATCTCGTGGCGCAGGGCTGCGACCGCATCTTCACGGTGCCGGGCGAGAGCTTCCTGGCGGTGCTCGACGCGCTCCACGACACGCCGGCGATCGACCTCGTCGTCTGCCGGCAGGAAGGCGGGGTCGCCTACATGGCGGAGGCCGACGGCAAGCTGACCGGGCGGCCGGGCGTGGCGTTCGTGACGCGCGGGCCGGGGGCGACCAACGCCTCGGTCGGCGTCCACACCGCCTTCCAGGATTCGACGCCGATGATCCTGTTCATCGGCGACGTGGCGCGCGGCGACCGCGACCGCGAAGGCTTCCAGGAAGTCGATTTCGCGGCGATGTTCCGCCCGCTCGCCAAATGGGCGGCGCGGATCGACGACGCGCGGCGGATCCCCGAATATGTCGCCCGCGCCTACGCCACCGCTCTGTCGGGGCGGCCGGGGCCGGTGGTGCTGGCGCTGCCCGAGGACATGCTGCGCGACGAAGTGGAGGCGGCGGACCGCCCCGCCGTCCGCCCGCCCGTCCAGGCCGCCGACCCGATGGCGGTGGCCGCGCTGATGGACCTGCTCAAGGATGCCTGCGCGCCGGTGGCGATCGTCGGCGGCGGCGGCTGGGACGCGGGCGCGGGCCATTATTTCGCCGAGTTCGCCGAGCGCGTCGGGCTGCCGGTCGCCTGCGCCTTCCGCCGGCAGGATGCCTTCGCCAATGCCAGCCCGGTCTATGCCGGCAATCTGGGTTACGGGCCGAACCCGAAGCTGGTCCAGCGGATCAAAGACGCGGATTTGTTGCTGGTGGTGGGGCCGCGGCTCGGCGAGGCGACGACCGACGGCTATACTCTGGTCACGCCCGACCATCCCGATCAGACCCTCGTCCACGTCCACCCCGATCCCAATGAACTCAACCGGGTCTACAAGACCTGCCTGCCGATCTGCGCCGACATGCACGATTTCGCCGAACTGCTCGCGGCCTGGGAGGACGAGGTGATCTCCTTCTCGACCGGCGCCGAGGCCCATGCCGAATGGCTCGCCTGGGCGACGTCGCGGCCGAGCGAGGCGGCGCTCGACCTCGGCCAGTGCGTCGCGGCGCTGCGCGACAGGCTCCCCGCCGACACGATCGTCTGCAACGGCGCCGGCAATTTCTCGGGCTGGTGGCACCGCTTCTGGCATTACGGCCCGTTCCCGAGCCAGCTCGCCCCGACCAACGGCTCGATGGGCTACGGCCTCCCCGCCGCCGTCGCCGCCGCCCTGCGCTGCCCCGGGCGGCGGGTGCTGGTCGCGGCCGGCGACGGCGACTTCCTGATGAACGGGCAGGAGCTGGCGACCGCGATCCGCTACGGCGCCGACATGCTCGTCATCCTCGTCGACAATGCGAGCTACGGCACGATCCGCATGCACCAGGAGCGCGAATATCCCGAGCGCCTCTCGGGCACCGACCTCACCAACCCCGATTTCGCCGCCCTCGCCCGCGCCTATGGGGGGTGGGCGGAAACGGTGGAGAGCAGCGACGCCTTCGCGCCGGCGCTGGAGCGCGCGCTGGCGGCGAAGGGGGTGAAGCTCCTCCACCTCAAGACGGACGTCGAGCATATCACCAGCGCGACGACGATCTCGCGCATCCGGGCGCGGGCGCGGGGCTAAGCGCGGCCCGTCAGAGGTCGTTGACGACGCCCTTGACCGCGCCCTTGATCTCCTGGCCGGTGCCCTTGAGCTTCTGCGCGTCGCCTTCGTCGCGGACCTCCGGATCCGGGCTCTGCTGCTTGACGCCGCCGATCGCCTGGTTGGCCTGGCCTTTGAGCTTGTCGGTGAATTCGCCCATCTCGATACTCCTCGTACGCGGTGCCCACCAAGAACCGGCGGCGCGGCCGCCTGTTCCCCGCGCCGGCGCGCTCAGACCCAGTAGACGACGCGCTCGCGGCAGCGCGCGAAGGCGAAGGCGGCGAGCGCGCAGGCGATGACGGTGGTCGCCAGCGCGACCGGCCAGGAGGAGGAAGCGGGCGCCGCGCCGAGCAGCGGCGCGCGCACGATGTCGATGAAGGCGAAGACCGGATTGGCGGCGACGATCCAGCCGTGCCCGGCGCCGAGCGCGGCGGGAGGCCAGACGATCGGCGTCGCGAAGAACAGCAATTGGAGGCTGCTGCCGACGATCTGCGGCACGTCGCGGAAGCGGGCGCCGAGCAGCCCGAGCAGGAAGCCGGCGGCGACGAGGCTGAGCGCGAGTAGCGGCAGAGCGAGGAGGACGAGGAGCAGCCCGACGCCCGGCTCCACCCCGAACAGGATCAGCACCACCGGGACGATGATCGCATTATGGCCCAGCACGATGGCGTTGCGGGCGACGAGGCGCAGGACGTGGATCGAGAGCGGCAGCGGCGAGTGGCGGATGGTCTCGGCCGAGGCGACGAACACGCCGGGCGCCTCGCCGAGCGTCGCCTGGATGAAATTCCAGAGGACGAGACCAATCGCGACGAAAGGGGCGTAATCGGCGTGGGTGGCGCGCAGCGGCCCCGAGAAGACGAGGGTGAGGCAGGCGGTCAGCAGCGCGATGTTGGCGGTGATCCACAGCGAGCCGAGCACCGAGCCCGAATAACGCTGGCGGATGTCGCTCCAGGCGAGCGCCGCCCACAGCCACGTTTTGGCGGCGCCGCCCGAAGCGTCGCGCGCCGCCGCGCGCCAAAGCTCGCGACTCACCCTGCGGTTCCGCCGAGCATCTGGGCGAGGGCGCGGCAGACCCGGTCGACCTTCGCCTCGCTCATCCGGTTGTGGAAAGGCAAAGCCAGGGTCGAGCGGGCGACCCGCTCGGTGACCGGGAAGTCGCCCGGTTTGTAGCCGAAGCGCTCGCGGTAGAGCGGCTGGAGGTGGAGCGGGGCGAAATAGCCCTTGGCGGGGATGCCCAAAGCGGCGAGCCGGTCGATCGCCTCGTCGCGATCGAATTCGGGCGCGAGCCGCACGATCGCGGCGAACCAGCTCAAA
>JBJMTY010000261.1:0-2996 GCA_045811445.1 Allosphingosinicella sp.
CGGCGGCGTCTCCGACCCCGAGATCCGCGCCCAGGTCTTCGAAGCGGACGGGACCGCCGTCACCGGCGCGTTCAAGGTCAACAGCTCGGACGCGGGGGCGCAGACCAATGCCGTCGTGGCGCGGCTTGCCGGCGGCGGCTTCGTGGTCGCCTGGGAGGACCGCAACCCAGCCGCCGACGGCAGCGGCTCCGCGATCCGCTTCCAGGCCTATTCCGCCGACGACAACCCGTCCGGCGGCGAGCATCTCGCCAACACCACCGCCGCGTTCGACCAGAGCCTGCCGTCGGTCGCCGGGCTCGAGGGCGGGGGCTTCGTCGTCACCTGGTCGGACGCCAGCGTCTCGGGCACCGGCACCAACGGCCTCGACGTGCGCGGCCAGCTCTTCTCCGCGGCCGGGGACGCGGTCGGCGGCGAATTCCTCGTCAACACGATCACCAACCGCTCGCAGACCGCCTCGAGCGTCGTCGGCCTGCCGGGCGGCGGCTTCGCCGTCGCGTGGGAAGACGACAGCCCGCAGGGAGAAGCGGTCTCCGGCCAGACGACGCTGGATTATGGCAGCGACATCGCCATCCAGATCTTCAACGCCTCCGCGAGCAAGGTCGGAGGCCAGCAAATGGTCGACGACCGTACGCCCGGCGCCGTCTTCACCTTCAACGGGTCCGGCCGCGTCACCGCGATGAATCCTTCGGCGACCCTGCTGCCCGACGGCAAGATCGCCGTGGCCTGGATCGACACCTACGACCAAATGGTGCGGACGCGGGTCCTGAACGGCGACGGGAGCCCAGCCGGCGCGGTGGTCGACGCCGGGCGCCAGGTCGGCCTCTCCAACCCCGCGCCCGCCATCGCCGTCCTGGCCGGCGGCGGCTACGCCGTCGGCTGGTCGACGACCCAGAGCGACGTTCCCGGCACGAGCGGGCAGGAAGTGCTCGCGCGGGCCTTCGACGCGGCCGGCGCCACGCAAGGCGCCGCCTTCCGGGTCGATACCGACACCGTCGGCGAGCAGCGGGCGCCGGCGATCCTCGGCGCGAGCGACGGCGGCTTTCTCGTCGCCTGGCAGGACGGCGCCACCAGCGACATACGCGCCCAGTCCTTCGCGGCCAGTGACGGCGCCATCGGCGACATCGCTCTTTCCGTCGGCCAGATCGGCCGGAACGCGGTCGAAAACGTCCAGGCGGCGATCGTCTCGGCGAGCGGCGCGGCGCTGAACGACACCTACAGCTACGAGCTGGTCGCCGATCCCGCCGGCGCGTTCCGCCTCGAGGGCGACCGGCTGATCGTCGCCGACACCGAGCTGTTGCACGCTTTCCAGGGCGACAGCGTGGCGCTGACGCTGCGCGCGACCGATCCGAACGGGAACGTGCGCACCGAGACGATCGATGTCCCTCTCGCCGCCGCCGCGGCCAGCCCGCTCTACGAAGCGCAGCCGCAATTCGTCGTCGCCGCGCAATCGGCGAGCACGCTGCCGCAGCCGGGCAAGCTGGCCGCCTTGCCGGGCGGCGGCTTCTTCGCCACCTGGGTGCAAAGCGATCCGGCCAATTTGTCGCGCATGCAGGTGATGGGCCGCGCCTACGCCAGCGACGGGATTGCGGGCGCGACCGTCACGGTCAGCAGCCTCGCGGCCCCCAGCAATCTCGAGGCGACGGCGACGGTCCTTGCCAACGGCACCCTCCTCGTCACCTGGGCGACGAGCACCAATGCCGACGTCAAGGCGCAATTGCTCGATCCGGGCGGCGCGAAGATCGGCGGCGAGTTCTTCGTCAACACCTCGACCGCGGGCAGCCAGTTTCACGCCCAGGCGACGGCGCTGGCCGCCGGCGGCTTCCTCGTCACCTGGTTCGACGGCGGCACGACCGGCGGCGATGCGTCCGGAGGCGGCATCAAGGCCCAGCTCTTCACCTCCGCCGGGGTCAAGCAGGGCGGCGAGATCCTCGTCAACGCGACGACCGACGGCGTGCAGACCAGCCCTTCGGTCGCCCAGCTCGGCACCGGCGACATCGTCGTCGCCTGGACCGATGCCAGCGCGGCGAGCGACGGTTCTGAACGCGCCGTGCGCGCGCGGATATTGTCCGCCTCCGGCCAGCCGGCCGGCCCTGAATTCGTCGTCGACACCACCAGTCTGCACTCGCAGATGGCGCCGACCGTGGCGGCCTTGCCCGGCGGCCGCTTCGTCGTCGCCTGGCGCGACACCAGCGAGGGGAACGGGGCGGCCGGCCAGTTCGACCCGTCCGACATCCGCGCCCAGATCTACGATTCGCAAGGGCACAAGATCGGCGCCGAGTTTCGCGTCAACACCGAGACGTTCGGCGCCCAGGGCTCGCAATCGACCTTCGGCGCCGTCGACATCGCCGTCGCCCCGGGCGGCACCTTCGTGATGACCTGGGTCGATTTCGGCCAGGCCAATGGCGACGGCGATTCGTCCACCGTCAAAGGGCAGTTGTTCGCCTATGACGGGAGCAAGCTCGGCGGCGAGTTCGTCGTCGACGAGCAGGGCCAGGGGCAGCAGTCGCTTCCGTTCGTCGCGCAGCTGGCCGGGGGCGACCTCGTCTTCGCCTGGTGGGACGTGGGCGGAATCGCGGGGGAGATCGGCTACGGCGTCTCCGGCCGCCGCTTCCATCTCGTCCAGCCGGCCGAGCAGAGCTACCATTTCGTCGACGGCACCGCCGCAAGCGACGATCTCGCCGGCACGGCGGGGGACGACGTTACCAGCGGTTATGGCGGCGACGACGTCCTCGCCGGGCTTGACGGCAACGACATTCTCGACGGCGGCGCCGGCGCGGACCGGATGGCGGGCGGCGCGGGGAACGACCTCTATTTCGTCGACAACGCAGGCGACGTCGTCACCGAGAACGTTTCGGGTGGCATCGACGAGGTGCGCACCTCGCTTGGGACGTACGTGTTGCCGGACGGATTCGAGACTCTCACCGGGACGTCGGCGGGGGCGCAGGATTTGCGGGGCAACGGCGCCGACAATGTGCTGGTCGGCGGGGACGGGGGGA
>JBJMTY010000262.1:0-10551 GCA_045811445.1 Allosphingosinicella sp.
AGGACGGCGCGATCGCGGGGCCTCGCGTGCTCGAGCATATGGTCGATACCGTGCTGAGCTTCGAGGGCGAGCGCAGCCACCAATATCGCATCCTGCGCGCCGCCAAGAACCGCTTCGGCGGCACCGACGAGATCGGAGTCTTCGCGATGGCGGAGGGCGGGCTCGAGGAGGTCGGCAATCCCAGCGCCCTGTTCCTCACCCATCGCGGCGAGGCGGTGTCGGGCGCGGTGGTGTTTCCGGCGCTGGAAGGGACGCGGCCGGTGCTGGTCGAGATCCAGGCGCTCACCGTCCGCCTCGCCAGCGGGGCGACGCCGCGCCGCGCGGTGGTCGGCTGGGACGCGGGGCGCCTCGCCATGATCCTGGCGGTGCTGGAAGCGCGCTGCGGGCTCAGCTTCTCCACGTGCGAAGTCTATCTCAACGTCGCCGGCGGCTACCGGATCAGCGACCCGGCCGCCGACCTCGCGGTGGCGGCGGCCCTGGTCTCGGCCTTGTCGGAGCGGCCGGTGGCGGCCGAGGCGGTGGCGTTCGGCGAGGTCGCGCTGTCGGGCGAGCTGCGGCCGGTGGCGCACGGCGCCCTCCGCCTCAAGGAAGCCGCCAAGCTCGGCTTCGAGCGGGCGCTGGTGCCGGCCTCCTTGAAGGGCGACAAAGGCGGCATGGCGCTGACCGGGTTCAGGACGCTCGGCGAGCTGGTCGACCATCTGCTGGGGCGCGCTTGAGCCAGTCCTCCCTGTCGCCGCAGGCGATGGGGAGGGGGACCGCCGAAGGCGGTGGAGGGGCGGGCCCCGTGCATAGCCCCTCCACCATGCTACGCATGGTCCCCCTCCCCACGAGCTTCGCTCGCAGGGAGGAGGAGCTACTTCCCACATCCGCCGCCTTCCGTTAGCAACCCATGCCATGACCGCGCTCGACATCATCGTGCTGCTTCTCGTCGGCGGCGGCCTGGTGACGGGGTGGTTCAAGGGCTTCGTCGGCGAGGTGCTGAGCCTTGCCGCGTGGATCGTCGCCATCGTCTTCCTGAAGCTGTTCCACGGCTCGGCGACGACGATGCTGGAAGGGCCGGTCGGAACCCGCCCGGGCGCGGCGGTGCTCGCCTTCGCGCTCGTCTTCGGGCTCGTCTTCCTCGCCGGCAAGCTGGTCGCGCGGCAGGTCGGCGGCGGGGTCAAGCGGTCGGTGATCGGCCCGGTCGACAGGGTGCTCGGCGCGGGCTTCGGCGCGGTCAAGGGGCTGGTCGGCGCCACCTTGCTCTATCTCGCCGCCAACCTCGTCTACGACACGATCTACGGGGCCGAGGCGCAGCGCCCGCAATGGATGGCGAGCTCGCGCACCTACCCCCTGCTCTACGCGAGCGGGCGGGCGGTCGTCGATTTCGTCGAGTGGCGCCGCGGCGCGCCCAAGGACCCCGTCTACCGCCGGCCCGCGACGGCCAATTCCGCATGACCCCCATCCGCCTCCACGACACGATGGCGCGGGAGAAGCGCGCGTTCGAGCCCGCCGACCCGAAGCGGGTGACGCTCTATGTGTGCGGCCCCACCGTCTACAGCCGCGCCCATATCGGCAATGCCCGGCCTGCGGTGGTGTTCGACCTGCTCTCGCGCCTGCTCCGCCACGTCTATGGCGAGGCGGCAATCGTCTACGCCCGCAACGTCACCGACGTCGACGACAAGATCATCGACGCCGCCCGCCGGGAGGGCGTCGACCCCGCAATCGTCACCCGCCGCTTCGAGGATTTCTACCTCGCCGACATGGGCGCGCTCGGCGTTCGGCCGCCCGACATCGCCCCGAAGGCGACCGAGACGGTCGGCAAGATGGTGGCGATGATCGCGCGGCTGGTCGAGACGGGCCATGCCTACGAGGCCGACGGGCACGTCCTCTTCAACGTCCCTTCCGACCCGGGCTACGGCGCGCTCGGCCGCCGCGACCGCGAGGCGATGATCGCCGGCGCCCGCGTCGAGGTGGCGAGCTACAAGAAGGACCCGGCCGACTTCGTGCTGTGGAAGCCCTCCCCGGCGGGGGTGATCGGCTGGGACAGCCCGTGGGGCCGGGGCCGGCCGGGCTGGCACATCGAATGCTCGGCGATGATCGAGAGGCACCTCGGCGAGACGATCGACATTCACGGCGGCGGCCTCGACCTCATCTTCCCCCACCACGAGAACGAGATCGCCCAGAGCCGCTGCGCCCACGCCGGCGCGCCGCTCGCCCGCTACTGGGTCCATAACGGCTTCCTGTCGATGGCGGGCGGCGAGAAGATGTCGAAGAGTTTGGGCAACATCGTCACCGTCGGCGAGCTGCTCGAGGCGGGCCATCATGGCGAGACGATCCGGCTCGCCTTGCTCTCGGCCCATTACCGCCAGCCGCTCGAATGGTCGGCGCAGCTCGTCGCCCAGTCCAAGGCGACGCTCGACCGCTGGTACCGAGCCAAGGCTCGTGTCCAAGAATTGAGCTCGGGTGATCCCCAACATACTTTTCCTGAGTATGGAATCGTCGCAGCTCTGTCTGACGATCTAAATACCCCCTTTGTTCACAGTTTAATCAGTACTGGTTTGAGCGGGATTCTTGATCACAGTGGCGCTGCTGCGATCTTAGCTCTTCCGCAGGCTGCGCGCACCATCGCGGCAGCGAACCTGCTTGGGTTCTTAGAGCAGGACCCTCAGGCCTGGTTCCAGGGCGAAGGCGATTCGCGCATCGACGACCTCGTCGCGGCGCGGGCGGAGGCCAAGAAGAACCGCGACTTCGCCGAAGCCGACCGCATCCGCGCCGAGCTGGCCGCCGAGGGGGTCGTGCTGGAGGACGGGCCCCAGGGCACCATCTGGCGGCGCGCCTAGAGCGTCCACATTCAGTCATCCCTGTCGAAGGCGATGGGGAGGGGGACCATGCGAAGCATCGTGGAGGGGCATCGGCGTGGCTTGCCCCTCCACCACCCTTCGGGTGGTCCCCCTCCCCATGCGCTTCGCGCACAGGGAGGACGAGAGAGGCTCCGAGTTGCGTCCTAGCCGCGCTGCAGCGCCTTGAGGATCGTCATCGCCTGCTCGGCGCCGGACTGGGGCACGATTTCCCCTTGGCGGTCGACGATCCTGTCCCAGTTCGCGGCGACTTCCTCGACGGTGCGGCGGTCTTCCGGCAGCGCGTAGCCCGGCGTCAGGGTGACGTAGGCGGCTTGAACCACGCCGGCGCCGGCGCCGACGATCATGTTCGACGGCGCTTCCTCGCTGACCAGATAGAGCGCGGCCGGGACGACATTCTCCGGCTCGAACAGCTTGAGCATGTCCGGCGGGAAGATGTCCTCGGTCATCCGGGTCGCGGCGGTGGGGGCGATGGTGTTGACGCGGATGCCGTATTTCGCGCCTTCGAGGTGGAGGGTCTTGGCGAGGCCGAGCAGGCCGAGCTTGGCGGCGCCGTAATTGGCCTGGCCGAAATTGCCGTAGAGGCCGGTCGAGCTCGACGTCATCAGGATGCGGCCATAGGCCTGCTCGCGCATCGTCTCCCAGACGGCGTGGGTGACGTTGGCGGAGCCGATCAAATGGACGTCCACGACCGCGCGGAAATCCTCCATGCCGAGCTTGGCGAAGCTCTTGTCGCGCAGGATGCCGGCATTGTTGATCAGGATGTCGACGCGGCCCCAGGCGGCCTTGGCCTCGGCGATCATGGCCTCGACCGCGGCGAGATCGGTGACGCTGGCGCCGTTGGCCATCGCCTCGCCGCCCGCCGCCTCGATCTCCGCGACCACCGCCACGGCGGCGTCGGAATGGCCGCTGCCGTCGCGGCCGCCGCCCAGATCGTTCACCACCACTCTGGCGCCGCGCCGCGCCAGCTCGAGCGCGTAAGCGCGCCCGAGGCCGCCGCCGGCGCCGGTGACGATGGCGACGCGTCCTTCAAAGCTGATGGTCATGGCCGTTCCGTCTCCCGCCGATCCTCGATGGCCGCGGGTGATGGCAGAACGAGAGCGTTTAGCAAACGGGGACGCGCTTATCGCGCGTATCGCGCGCGTCCCCGTTTCGGCCGGTTACGCCTTCGGCGCGCGGCCGCGCTCGTAGGTCTGGGTGCAATGGTCGGTGACCTTGCGGGTGCAGGGCGGCAGGTCGCCGGCGGGCGGCATCGCGGCCGGGGCGACCGGGGTGAGCGTGCCGGCCGGGCCGACCTGCGCCGGCTGGTTGTAGCCGGGGGGCGCCACCGCTTCGGCCGAAATGACGGGAACGCCGCGCGCGTCGCGTTCCGGCGCCGCGTTGCTCGGCGCCTGAACGGTGCCGGCCGTGGTCGTCGTCGTCGTCGTCATATCCTGCGCCATCGCGGCGCCCCCCGCCATCAGCGCGGCGGCAAAGATAAGGCTTTTCATTTCGAAGCGTCCTCCTTGGGAGTGGGGCCGCCCGTACACCGGCGGCACCCCCTAAACGAGGCCGAAACGATTTTTCTCCCCCGGCGGCGCGATTCCGCCTCTTTTGTCCGATTCCGCCTCCGCGCGCGGCTTTGTCCCTTGGCGGGACGGGGCCTCGCCGGCACCCGGTCGCGTCGGCGGGGCTTTACGCTTAGGAAACAGGATGGGATTAGTGCGAGCCGTGATGGACGAGATGAACCCGCGCGACGACAAACAGGGAATGCCGCTGCCCAGCCGGCGGATGGTGCTCGCGCTCGGCGCCGCCGCGGCCTCGACCGTGGTGACGATCCGCCCGGCCCTCGCGCAGACCGCCGGCTCGGTGCTCAATTGCGAGATTCCGGTGCCGGCGCCCAACCTTGCCGGCAATTACATCGCCGCCGACGGCAGCCTCGTCCCGCCCGGAACCGCCGGGGCCTATCCGCCCGCGCCGCGGCCGCTGACCGGCGAGGAAGTGAAGAGCCTGATCGCCCACGGCCCGACCCCGCCGGGCATCGATCCCGACGCGGCCCAGGCCTATGTCAACTATATCCGCAAGCTGCAGGCGGGAACGAGCGGCTTCACCTGCTTCGCCTCGCTGCAGATGCCGCGCTGAACCGGGCCGGCATGGCCGGTCCCCGCTACATCGCCGATCTCCCGGAGGCCGCGAGGCGTGTCGAGATCGAGGGCCTGATTCTGCTCTACCACCGCCCCTCCGGCGCCACCCATGTCCTCGCTCCGCCCGCGCCGCAGATCCTCGACGCGCTCGCCGGTAATGCCGCCGACGCCGACGCGCTCGCCGCGCGACTGAGCGAGCGCTTCGACCTCACTGCCGACGACGCGCCGGCGGCGATGGCCGCGCGGCTGGCGGAGCTGGAGGCGGCGGGCCTCGTCCGCCGCGCCTGATGCACCGGCTCGACCTTCGCTTCGGGCCGGTGGGCTTCCGCATCGGCTCGGCCTGGCGGGCGCCGCTCGACCAATTGGCGCGGCTCTACGACGGCTATCCCGCCGCCGAGGCGCCGGCCGATTTCACCGTGCGGCTGGAGCCGCAACGGCCGTGGCGGCGCTTCCTGCGCCCCTCGGTCGACATAGGCGGCGACTATCGCCTGCCCGGAGCGGCGCCGCTGCCCCTCGCCCAGGGGCTGCTCGCCGCCGAGATGGGGATGAACCTGCAGATGGCGCTCGGCCAACGCCGCTATCTGCTGCTCCACGCCGGCGTGGCGGAGCGGGGCGGCAAGGCGTTGATCCTCACCGGCCCGTCGGGCGCGGGCAAATCGACGCTGGCGGCGCTGCTGGGCGAAGCGGGCTGGCGGTTCATGGGCGACGAGTTCGCCTTGCTCGACCCCGCCGACGGCCGCCTCCACGCCTTTCCCCGCGCGGTCAGCCTCAAGAACGAGGCGCTGGCCTTGTTCGAAGGGGTGGAGGCGGCGCGCCTCGGCCCCCGCCTGGAGGGGACGCCCAAGGGCCTCATCCGCCACCTCCGCCCGAACCGCGAGGCGGTGGCGCGCATGGATGAGCCGGCCGTCCCCGCGCTCATCCTCTTCCCCCGCTTCGGCGCGGACCTGCCCGCCGCGACCCGCCCGGTCGGGGCGGCCGAGGCGTTCGTGCGGCTCACCCAGGCCTCGACCAATTACGTCGCCTTGGCCGAGCGCGGCTTCGAGGCGCTGACGCGGCTCGTCGCCTCGGTGCCGTCGCGCGCCATCGATTATGCGTCGAGCGCCGAGGCGCTGGCGCAGATCGAGCGGCTGTGGGGAGAGATCGGATGAGCGCCCGCCTCGTCGCCGGCCTGCTCCGCGATCCCGCTTCGGCCGAGCGCGTCACGGACTGGACGGCGATCCTCTCCGCCGCTCGCGCCGAATCGCTCGCCGGCAGCCTCGCCTGCCGGCTCGAAGGCCTTCCCCTCCCGGCCAAGGTCGAAGCCCTGCTCGAAGACGCCCGCGCCGCGGCCGAAGCGGGCCGTACCGAGGCCTTGTGGGAAGCGGAAATGGCGCGCCGGGCGCTTGCTCCGCTCGGCGTGCCGGTGGTGCTGCTCAAGGGCAGCGCCTTCGCCGCCGCGGGCCTGTCGGCGGGCGTCGGCCGCTCGATCGGCGACCTCGACATCCTCGTCCCCCGCGCCGCGCTCGGCGAGGTGGAGCGGGCCCTCCTCGCCGCCGGCTGGGAATGGGTGAAGGAGGATGCTTATGACGATCTCTACTACCGGCGCTGGATGCACGAGCTGCCGCCGCTCATCCATTGCTCGCGCGGGCGGATGATCGACGTCCACCATACCATCCTGCCGCTCACCGCCCGCCCGAAGCCCGACGCCGCCGCGCTGATCGCCGACAGCCTCGCGCTGAAGAACGGGCTGCGCGTGCTTTCGCCCGAGGACATGATCGTCCACGCCGCCGCCCACCTCTTCGCCGACGGCGACCTCGCCGGGGGCCTGCGCAACCTCTGGGACATCGACCGCCTGGTCCGCGATTTCGAAGGGGAGGGCTTCTGGCCGCGCCTCGAAGCGCGGGCCGGGCGGCACGGCCTGCTCGGCGCCGTCCGCCGCGCCGCGCGGCTCGCCCACACGCTGTACGGGACGGATGTGCCCGACATTTGGCGCGGCTCCGACCGCTGGTTCGAAGCGCGGCTGCTGGCCCGCGACGGCTGGGGACGGGAGACGCGGCCGCTGGTGCGGCTCGGCTTCTACGCCCGCTCGCACTGGCTGCGCATGCCGCCGCTGATGCTCGCGCGGCATCTGTGGACCAAGGCGCGGCGCTAGCGCAGGGAAGCGAGGGCGTCGGCGAGCGCGTCGAAATGGTCGATGACGGCGTCGGCGCCGAGCTCGGCGGCGGGCCGGTCGGAGAAGCCGAAGCTCACGGCGACGAACGGCAGGCCGGCGGCGCGGGCGGTGTCGGCGTCGGTGATCGAATCGCCGACGAAGGCGGCGCGGCCGCCGCCGGCGCGGGCGATCGCTTCGTGGAGCGGCGCGGGGTCGGGCTTGCGCACCGCCAGCGTGTCCCCGCCGACCACCGCGTCGAACCGGTCCGCCCACCCGAGCGCGCCCAGCAGGAGATGGGTCAGCCGCTCGATCTTGTTGGTGCAGATGGCGAGCCGTGCGCCTTGCGCCTTCAGCCCGTCGAGCGCCGCCTCGACGCCGGGATAAGGCCGGGTGCCGACGCAGATGTTGGCCACGTAGTAATCGAGGTAGAGCGGGAAGCCGGCCTCGACCAGCTCCTCCGGCGCTTCGCCGCTCTGGGCGAGGCCGCGGCGCAGCAGCGCCCGGGCGCCGTGGCCGACGAGGTGGCGGACCGAATCCGGCGGCACTTGCGGCCGTCCGAGCTCGCGCAGGACGTGGTTGAGGACGGCGGCGAGGTCGGGCGCGGTGTCAGCAAGCGTGCCGTCGAGGTCGAAGGCGATCGTGTCGAAGGGGAGGGGAGCCATGCCCGCCTCTCCCTCGCCGGTCTTCAAATCGCAAGCTTTCCATGCGATGGCCCGGGCCATGACGAACGCCCGTCCCGTCGCCGCCATCATCCTTGCCGCCGGCAAGGGCACGCGCATGAAGTCGGACCTGCACAAGGTGCTGCACCCGCTCGCCGGCCGGCCGATGCTCGAGCATCTGCTCGCCGCGATCGACGCGCTGGGCCCGGCGCGGACGGTGGTCGTGGTCGGCAGCGGGCGCGAGCAGGTCGAGCCGGTCGCCGCCCGCCACGGCGGCGTCGTCGCGGTGCAGGAGCCGCAGCACGGCACCGCTCACGCCGTGCTCCAGGCGGAGCCGGCGCTCGCGGCCTTCGCGGGCGACGTGCTCATCCTCTACGGCGACACGCCGCTGGTCGAGACGCAAACCATGGCTCGGATGCTCGAGCGGCTGCGCGCGCCCGATGCGCCGGCCGTGGTCGTCGTCGGTTTCCGCCCGGCCGACCCCGCCGCATACGGCCGCATCCTCGCCGGGCCCGACGAGCGGATCGAGAAGATGGTCGAGCATAAGGATGCCAGCGAGGCCGAACGCGCCATCGACCTGTGCAATTCAGGCCTGATGGCGGCGCGGGCCGAGGACCTCTGGCCGCTGCTCCACCGGGTCGGCAACGACAATGCGGCGGGCGAATATTACCTTCCCGACATCGTCATGCTGGCCGCCGCCGACGGCCGCGCCTCGGCGGTCATCGAGACCGGCGCCGACGAGGTCGCCGGCATCAACAGCCGCGCCGAGTTGGCCGATGTCGAGCTGATCTGGCAGCGCCGCCGCCGCGCGCGGGCGATGGCCGAGGGCACCAGCCTGACCGCGCCCGAAACCGTGTGGTTCAGCCACGACACGGAGATCGGCCGCGACACATTGGTGGAGCCCAACGTCGTGTTCGGCCCCGGCGTCCGCATCGGCGACAAGGTCCGCATCCGCGCCTTCAGCCATATCGAAGGCGCGACCGTCGCCGCGGGCGCGGAGATCGGCCCTTATGCGCGCCTGCGCCCCGGCACCGAGATCGGCGAAGGCGCCAAGGTCGGCAATTTCGTCGAGACCAAGAAGGCACGGCTCGGCAAGGGCGCCAAGGCGAACCATCTCGCCTATCTGGGCGACGCTGAGGTGGGGGCGGGGGCCAATGTCGGGGCGGGGACGATCACCTGCAATTATGACGGCTTCTTCAAACATGGGACGACGATCGGCGAGGGCGCCTTCATCGGCTCCAACTCCGCTTTGGTCGCCCCGGTCGCGATCGGCGCCGGCGCGATCGTAGGGGCAGGCTCGGTCATCACCGCCGACGTCGCGCCCGACGCCCTGGTGGTCGCGCGCGGCAAGCAGCAGGCCGTCCCCGGCTGGGCAGCCCGCTTCCGCGCCGCTATGAGCGCCCGGAAGAAAGCGGGATAACAGCAAAAAATGTGTGGAATCATCGGCATTGTCGGCCGCGAGGCAGTGACGCCGCGGCTCATGGACGGGCTCCGGCGGCTCGAATATCGCGGCTACGATTCGGCGGGCATCTGCACGATCGTGGACGGCCGGCTGGAACGGCGGCGCGCGGAGGGCAAGCTCGACAATCTCGCTCGCGTGCTCGAGGCCGATCCGCTGACCGGCACCACCGGCATCGCCCACACACGCTGGGCGACCCACGGCGCGCCGACCACGGGCAACGCCCATCCCCACGCGACCGGCGACGTCGCCCTCGTCCATAACGGCATCATCGAGAATTTCCGGCCGCTGCGCGACGAGCTGATCGCCGACGGCCGCATTTTCGAATCCGAGACCGACACCGAAGTCGTCGCCCATCTCGTCACGCGCGAGCTGGAGGGCGGCGCCACGCCGGAGGAAGCCGTCGCGCGGACGCTCAAGCGCATCCACGGCGCCTTCAGCCTCGCCATCCTGTTCCGCGCCTTCCCCGGCAAGCTGATCGGCGCCCGCCTCGGCTCGCCTCTGGTGGTCGGCTATGGCGAAGGCGAGATGTATCTCGGCTCCGACGCGCTCGCGCTGGCGCCGCTCACCCAGCGCATCGCTTACCTCGACGAAGGCGATTGGGTGGTGATCGACCAGGAGGGCGCCCAGGTCTACGACCGCGACGACCGGCCGGTGGCGCGCGAAGTGGTCAATTCCGGCGCCTCGGCGGCGCGGGTCGAGAAGGGCAATCACCGCCACTTCATGCAGAAGGAGATTTTCGAGCAGCCGATCGTCGTCGCCCAGACGCTCGGCTCCTATCTGCGCCCCTACGAGCAGATCGTCGCTCTGCCCGACATCGACTGGTCGTTCGCCGACGTGCCGCGCATCACCATCGTCGCCTGCGGCACCAGCTTCTACGCCGGGATGGTCGCCAAATATTGGTTCGAGCAATTCGCCCGGGTGCCGGTCGAGCTCGATATCGCCTCCGAGTTCCGCTACCGGCAGCCGGTGCTGGAAAAGGGCGGGCTCGCCCTGTTCATCTCGCAATCGGGCGAGACCGCCGACACGCTCGCGGCGCTCCGCCACGCCCGCGCCGAGGGCCAGCGCATCGCCGTCGTCGTCAACGTGCCGACCAGCTCGATGGCGCGCGAGGCCGATTTGCTGCTGCCGACCCATGCCGGCCCCGAGGTCGGCGTCGCCTCGACCAAGGCCTTCACCTGCCAGCTCGCCGTGCTCGCCGCGCTCGCCGCCAAGGTGGCGCGCGACAAGGGGCGGCTCAGCGAGGAAGAGGAGCGCGAGATCGTCGGCCACCTCTCCGAGGCGCCGGCGGCGATGAACGCCGCGCTCGCCCAGGACCAGGAGATCGAGCGGATCGCCC
>JBJMTY010000263.1:0-5620 GCA_045811445.1 Allosphingosinicella sp.
CCTGGAGCAGCCGCTCGGCATTGGCGAGCAGGCGCGCGTGCCATTCGGCCGAGAGAGCCTCGTCGTCCTCGCAGATCACATATTGCTCGAGCTTGTAGAATTGGTGGACGCGCAGCAGCCCGCGCACGTCGCGCCCGGCGCTCCCCGCCTCGCGGCGGAAGCAGGGCGAGAAGCCGGCGTAGAGGATGGGCAGCTTGTCCGCCTCCAGGATCTCGCCCGAATGGAGCGAGGTGAGCGCGATCTCGCCGGTGCCGGCGAGATAGAGGCCGTCGGCGGGGATGGCATAGGCTTCCTCCTCGTGCCCCGGGAAATGGCCGGTGCCGACGAAGGCCTGCGGGCGGGCCAGAGCGGGGACGGTGATCGGCGTGAAGCCGCCGGCCGCGATCTCGCTCGCCGCCCAGAACATCAAAGCCTGCTCGAGCAAGGCCAGCCGGCCCTTCAGGCAATAGGTGCGCGAGCCGGCGACCTGGGTGATGCGGGCGAGGTCCGCCCAGTCGTTCATCTCGATCAGCTCGACATGGTCGCGCGGCGTGAAGTCGAAGCGCGGCGGCGCGCCTTCGGTGCGCACCACGACGTTGGCGCTCTCGTCGGGCCCGATTGGCGCGCCTTCCCAGGGTATGTTGGGCACGCGCAGCAGCAAGGCGTCGAGCCCGGCCTGCGCCTCGGCCAGCGCCGCTTCCGCCTCGCCCGCCTCGGCGCCCATCGCCTTGGCCCTGGCGCCCAAAGCCGGCCGCTCGGCCGGGTCGGCGCTCTTGAAGCCGGCGCTGATCTCGTTCCTCTGCCGCCGCAGCTCGTCGATCCGCGTCTTCAGCGCCCGCGTCTCGCCGTCGAGCGCGAGCAGGGCGTCGAGGTCGAGCGGCGCATTCTTCGCCGCCGCCGCTTCGCGCACGGCATCGGGATTGTCGCGGATGAACTGGAGGCTGAGCATGGCAAGAGCGCCTATCAGGAGGCGGCGAAAAGACAAGGCTGCGCGCCGGCCCCCACGGCTGCCGCTGCCGCTGTCCCCACCGCGACCGCTGCCGAATTTGACAGGCTCTCCAGGCGGGGCATAGCTGCCGCGCGGGAGGGCCCGCCATGACCACCACTTTGATGCTGCGCATCGCCGCCTTGATCTCGCTCCTCTTCGCGGTGGGTCATTCGCTCGCGGGCCTCAGCCATTGGTCGCCGATCGGCGACAATTCCGTGCTGAGGGCGATGACGAACGTCCGCTTCGACGTAATGGGGGTCAATCGCTCCTATCTCGATCTGTTCGTGGGCCTCGGCTGGTCCGTCAGCGTCGCGATGCTGCTGCAGACCGTCTTGCTCTGGCAGATGGCGACGCTGGCACGGGGCAACGCCGCCGCAATGCGCCCGATGATCGCCGCCTTCGCGCTCGCCACCCTCGCCAGCGGCATCATCGCCTGGTGCTTCATCCTGCCGGTGCCGGCCTTGTTCGCGGCGGCTCTGCTCGCCGCCCTCGTCGCCGCCTGGCTGGCGCCGCGCTGAGCGCAAGAGCGCCAATCGCGCGTGGCTCCGCACGAGCGGGCTGGCGGAGACGGAGAACGGGACAACGCCCGCAGCGGAGCTTGACGTTGAACGGTGGAAAGGCGACGGCGCTATGGCGCCAAAACAACCAAGGGGAGCCGTTAGGCTCCCCTGGCGCTTAGTTCCCTTTCGGGAAACGGACACTCCCCGGGGGGAGGCCGCTGGTGCTCCCTATATAGATGACCAAACATGGAGATTCAACTAATAGTTGACTCTCGGGGAGGTTCCTAGGGAGCCGGTGCAGCAGGCGCGGCAGGGGGAGGCGCAGCGGGCACCGGGAGCCATGTAAGAACCAGGCGCAGGATGTCGTCAAACTCGGCTTCAGGCATCCGCACCATGCCGCCCTTGTCAGGAACGAGCCTGCTAACGGCAACCGTCGTCAACTTGTCGCAGATTGCCCACGCGGCGCGCCCGTCGATGGTCGTTTGTAGGGGAAACGCCCATTTATTGCCTGGTTGCGCCTGCGTCGAACAGGGGATGACCGTCACCGCGCCGTGAAGCGTATTTTTGAAAGAGAGGATCACAACTGGCCGCCGCTTCCAGAACTCGGGGAGCTGCGCGTCTTGCGGAAAATCACACCAATAGAGCTGGCGGATTCTGGGCGCGGAGATCAGGCGCGGCGCGACCTTCGGAGGTGGCGCTTGGGGTTGGGCGTTCATGGCGGGTATCCGGCCTCAGTTTTCACCAAGCGGGGCTTAGGCGCTGCCCCCGAAGTCAAGGATTCGTGCTTTATGAAGGGGAAAACGGCAGTTTGCCGTTGAAATGGTGGCGGAGACGGAGGGATTCGAACCCTCGGTAGGAGTAATCCCCCTACGGCGGTTTAGCAAACCGCTGGTTTCAGCCACTCACCCACGTCTCCGGATGCGGCGAAGCGGCGGCTATAGCATGGCTTTTGGGCCGTTCAACCGCGCTTCCCGCCGCCGGTCCCCGCCGGGGCGAAGCGGCCTTCGCTACCGTAATAGCACGAGCATAAGGCGGCCGCAGACGCCGTGCCGGCCCCTTCCGGCGCGAGAAGGACTCGGTTCGTCGCCGATTCATTGCCGGTAAAGGCGGCAAGCGCTTAGCTTCGCGTCGAGAGCATAGGGGGAGTTTGTCCATGCGCGCGTACCACGTCATGAAGCTGGCGCTCGCCGCCGGGCTCGCCGCGAGCGTCGCGGCGCCGGTGCCGGCCCAGGTCGGCCCGGGCCAAGTCGGCAGCGTCGATCCCAACGCACCGCCGCCCGCCGCGCCCGCCCAATCCAGGCCCCAGTCCCAACCGCAGCCCCAGCCCGGTCCGGCCGAGGACGCGCCGCCGCCGAGCGACTATCAGCCCGTCGATGCCGGCCCGCAGGGCGCCGCGCCCGACGCCGGCGGCAGCGCGACCGCGCCGTCCGCCCAGGAGCGCGCCGCCGCCGAGGCCGGCGCCACCATTCCCCGCAAGGACGTGTTCACCGCCGCCGAGGGCGTGTTCGGCAAGGGCGCGCGCGGGCTCGGCCAGATGATCGAGAAATTGCTCAAGGACCAGGGCGAGCCGACCGGCTACATCACCGGCCGCGAGGCCGGCGGCGCCTTCGTGTTCGGCGTCCGCTACGGCTCGGGCACGCTCCACCACCAGGTCGAGGGCGACCGCCCGGTCTATTGGACCGGCCCCTCGCTCGGCTTCGACGCCGGCGCCGACGCCAACAAGGTGTTCGTCCTGGTCTACAACCTCCACGACAGCCAGCGCCTGTTCCGCCGCTACCCGGCCGCCGAGGGCAACGCCTATGTCGTCGGCGGGCTGACCGCGAGCTATTTGCGGCGCGGCGACATCGTGCTGATCCCGGTGCGGATGGGCGTCGGCGCCCGGCTCGGCGTCAACGCCGGCTACATGCGCTTCTCCGAACGCAACCGCTGGCTGCCGTTCTAGATCCCTAGTCCTCCCTGTGGAGCGCAGCTCCATGGGGAGGGGGACCATGCGAAGCATGGTGGAGGGGCCTTGCTGACTCAGATAGCCCCTCCACCGCGCTTCGCGCGGTCCCCCTCCCCATCGGCTTCGCCGACAGGGAGGACTGAGCTTCAAGCCGCCAGCTCGGTCGGCCGATGGCCGCGATTGTAGGTCCCCGTCCCCCGCGCCGTCGCGGCGGCGAGCGGCAAGGCGGTCGCGCAGAAGCCGCATTCGGCCGAGACGCGCCCGATATACCAATGGGTGCGGCCGCAGCCGGGGCAGTGATTGACCTCGTCCTCATGGTAGACGACGCAATAGCCGCGGTGCCGCGGGTCGTGGGGCAGCGGCTCGACGCCGCGCTGCAAGGTGAAGCTCGCCATGGCCCGTCCCTTCGAATTGGCCTGTCCGGATCGCGCCATCCCTCCAAGCCAAGTTCTTGTCATCCCCCGAAAATCCATTGTCCCGGGGCGGGAAATGGACGTCCGACAGGTTAACGCGACCCATTCCGCAAGCGGATCGAGGGCCGAAGCCGTGATTCACGATGTCAAAGAGCCGACTCGAGTCTTGGAACATTAGCCGAACGAGTCGCGCGTGTCAAGAACGTTGCTGGAACACAGCACCCGCTCAGGTGGCGAGCCGCGCCAGCCCCTCGACCGTGTCGGCTTCGGCCGCCGGCTTGTCGGTGCGGATGCGCGAGACCCGGGGGAAGCGCATGGCAAGGCCGGACTTGTGGCGCTTGCTGGCGTGGACCGAATCGAAGGCGATCTCGAGCACCAGGCTCTTCTCGACCTCGCGCACCGGGCCGAAGCGCTGGACGGTGTGGGCGCGCACCCAGCGGTCGAGCCATTTCAGCTCCTCGTCGGTGAAGCCGAAATAGGCCTTGCCGACCGGCAGCAGCTCGCCCTCCGGCGTCCAGCAGCCGAAGGTGTAATCCGAATAATAAGAGGATCGCTTGCCGCTCCCCCGCTGCGCGTACATCAGGATGCAATCGGCTGTGAGCGGGTCGCGCTTCCATTTGTACCACAGGCCGACCCGGCGCCCGCCGACATAGGGGCTGTCGCGGCGCTTGAGCATCACGCCCTCGATCGAGGCGTCGCGGGCGCCGGCGCGGATCGCCTCCAGCGCGTCGAAATCGGCCGCGTCGATCAGCGCCGAAAGGTCGAACCGCTCCGGGTCCAGCCGTTCGACGAAGCTTTCGAGCCGGGCGCGCCGCCCGGCCCAGGGCAGGCCGCGCAGATCCTCGGCGCCGTCGAACAGGATGTCGTAGAGCCGGACGAAGGCGGGATAATCCTTCAGCATCCGCGCCGACACCGCCTTGCGCCCGAGCCTTTGCTGGAGGGCGTTGAAGCTGGCCGCGCCGCCGCTTTCGGTCTGCTTGCCCTGATGCTCGCCCTTGACCAGCAGCTCGCCGTCGAGCGCGCCGTCCCGAGCGAGGCTTTCCGCCACTTCGGGGAAGCTGCGGGTGATGTCGTCGCCGGCGCGGCTGTAGAGCCGGGTCTCGCCGCCGGCGCGGACGAGCTGGACGCGGATGCCGTCCCATTTCCACTCGGCGGCATAATCGTCGAGCGAGACGCGCAGATCGTCGAGCGGCTGGGCGAGCATGAACGGGCGGAAGACGGGGACGTTCTCGGCGGTCGGCTGGGCGCCGCGCCCCTCCGCCCAGGCGAACAGCAAGGCGTAGGGCGGGTCGATGCCGTGCCACACCTCCTCGACCGCCTCGACGTCGAGATCGAAGGCGCGGGCGAGGGCGGTCTTGGCGAGGCGCGCGGAGACGCCGAGCCGCAGCTCGCCGGTCGCCAGCTTGAGGAGCGCATAGCGGCCGGAGGCGTCGAGATGGTCGAGCATGCGGGCGAGCGCGGCCGGCGCCTCGACCCGCCCGAGGCCGCGCAGCCGCTCGACGACGGCGCCGATGCGCAGCGTGCCGTCGTCTATCTCGGCCGGCTGGTCCTCGCTTTTGGGCCAGAGCAGGGACACCGTCTCGGCCATGTCGCCGACATAGTCCCAGCTCATCCGGAACAGCACCGGGTCGACGCGTTCCTCGACGATGGCGCGGATCGCCGCCGGCTTGACCCCGGGCAGATCGAGCTCCCCCGTCAGCGCCGCCAGCGCGTAACCCCGATCCGGGTCGGGCGTGCGGCGCAGATAGTCGCCGATCAGCTTCAGCTTCCCGTTGCGCGAGCGGGTGTAGACGAG
>JBJMTY010000264.1:0-1724 GCA_045811445.1 Allosphingosinicella sp.
CACCGCGATCGGTTCGACCACGCCCTCGACCACGATCGCGAAGGCGCCCGCCTCGGCGATGGCGGTCGCGTCGCCGACGATCTTGGCCGCCTCGGCATCGCTGCGCCCGCGCGCGCCATAGCCGCCGAGATTGTTGATCGCCTGCGGGGTCAGCCCGACATGGCCGATCACCGGGATGCCGCGGCCGGCAAGGAAGGCGATCGTCGCCGCCATCGCCTCGCCGCCCTCCAGCTTGACGGCGGCGGCGCCGGTCTCCTTGAGGATCCGAGACGCGCTGGCGAAGGCCTGCTCGGGCGAGGCCTCGTAGCTGCCGAACGGCATGTCGATTGCGACCACCGCGTGCCAGGAGCCGCGCACCACCGCGGCGCCGTGCGCGCACATCATCTCCAGCGTCACCGGCACGGTCGAGGGCAGGCCGTAAATCACCTGGCCCAAACTGTCGCCGACCAGCAGCAGGTCGCAATGCGGATCGAGCAACTGCGCCATGCGCGCGGTGTAGGCGGTGAGCATGACGATCGGCTCCCCGCCCTTCATCGCCTGCAGCTTGGGCACGGTCAGCCGCTTCATCGGCGCCGGCACGGGATTGGCGCGGCTGGTCGCGGTATCGAGCGAGTGGGTGACGGACATGGGCGCTTCCTAGCGGCTCGCGCGGCTCATGGCCAGAAAAGCGCCCCGTCGCCCGAGTCGCGTCGCGCTTGGCTCGCGGCCTCCCGGGCGCGGGCTGACGGACGGCCGCGCCTGGCGAATGCCTGCCGCCCACGCGGCGCGAAAGAATGAGGCGGCGCACGGCGCGCGCTCGATTACGCCGCCGCGACAAGGACTTATCGAAGCTGCCTGGCGCCGGTCGGGGGCACGGCCGGTTCGCGTCCCGCGAATCGGGACGTCGATCGGCGGTACGAATGACTGTGACAATGGGCCAAGAAAAGGCTAAGGTCCGCTCATTAAAAACGTTGTACACTCAACGAAAAGGGGGGAGCATCATGCGTAAATCCACTAAAATCATCTATGCGGCCGCGCTCGTGGCCGCCACCGCGCTGCAAGCGGCGCCGGCTTACGCCCAGGCGACGCGGACCTGGGTTTCGGGCGTCGGCGACGACGTCAATCCCTGCAGCCGCACCGCGCCCTGCAAGACCTTCGCCGGCGCGATCTCGAAGACCGCCGCGGGCGGTGAGATCAATTGCCTCGACCCGGCCGGCTACGGCGCGGTCACGATCAACAAGTCGCTGGTGATCGACTGCCACTATACCGAAGGCGGCGCTCTCGCCGGCGGCAACGGCATCACCGTCAACGCCGCCTCCACCGACGTGATCACGATCCGCGGCCTCGACATCTTCGGCGTCAACCCGCCGTCGAACGGCGTGCGGATCATCGCCGCCGGCGCCGTCCACATCGAGGATTGCGTGATCCGCCGGTTCAACGCGGTGAACAGCCTCGGCGTCTCGTTCGCGCCAACCACGGCCAACACCAAGCTCTACATCAGCAACACCACGATCACCGAGAACGGCAACGGCTTCACCGGCGGCGGCATCGAGATCAATCCCGGCGTCGGCGGCAGCGGCAAGGTGGTGGTGAGGAACTCCCGCATCCAGAATAACGGGAGCGACGGCATCCGGATGAACAGCGCCAACGGCGTCGTCAACCTCGTCGTCGACGACACCGAAATCTCGGGCAATGCCCAGGGCATCGCGGTGCTGGGCAGCGCCAACGCCACGCTGTCGATGATC